>MWEJ01000178.1 GCA_002071025.1 Verrucomicrobia bacterium ADurb.Bin070
CCGGCGGCTTCCGCCCGGCGGTGAAAGAAGTGCGCGCCGTGCAGCGCGGCGACCGGCTCGACCTGCTCATGGCCCGCTCCGGCGGCCTCGCTGTCATCGTGGAATGACCGCACTGTTTAGAGCGCGGCGTTACGGAAGTAGGCGATCGTGCGCGAGAGGCCTTCGCGCAGCGGCACCTCGGGCGTCCAGCCGAGCAGCTCCTGCGCGAGCGCGATGTCTGGCTTGCGGCGCTTGGGGTCGTCCTTGGGCAACGGCTGGAAGGTGATCTGGCTGCGGCTCTCGGGCAGTTGGCGCAGAGTCTCCTCCGCGAGTTGCTTGATCGTGTATTCACCGGGATTACCCACATTGACCACCGGCACGCCCATGTCTTTCTGCGCGAAGAAGGCCTTGACCTTCTTGGGGTCCATCGCCATGAAGAGCTGGATCGCATTGACCAGATCGTCGACGTACTGGAAGCTGCGCGTCTGAGAGCCGTCGCCGTAGAGCGTGATGGGCTTGTTCTTGAGCGCCTGCATGATGAAGTTGCTGATCACGCGGCCGTCCTGCGGATGCATGTTGGGGCCGTAGGTGTTGAAGATGCGGATCATGCGCACGTCGACGTTGTACTCGCGCGCGTAGTCGGCGCACAGGGTCTCGGCCGCGCGCTTGCCTTCGTCGTAGCAGCTCCGCAGGCCGATGGTGTTGACATTGCCCCAATAGCTCTCTGGCTGCGGATGAACGTTCGGATCGCCGTAGATCTCCGACGTCGAGGTGTGAAAGACGCGCGCCTTGGTCTTGAGCGCGAGTTCCAGCACGTTCATCATGCCGAGGAACGAGGTCTTGATGGTCTCGACCGGGTTGCGCTGATAGTGAATGGGCGAGGCCGGGCAGGCGAGGTTGTACACCTCGTCGAACTGGCCCCAGAACGGCTGCGTCACATCGTGCAGGATGAAGGTGAAGCGCGG
This sequence comes from Verrucomicrobia bacterium ADurb.Bin070, assembly GCA_002071025.1. Classification (GTDB taxonomy): domain Bacteria; phylum Verrucomicrobiota; class Kiritimatiellia; order RFP12; family UBA1067; genus DUPH01. The sequence continues at coordinate 945 of MWEJ01000178.1, forward strand.
GTTGTCCATCAGGTCATAGATGTTCGCCTTGGTCCCCGTGAAGAGATTGTCCATGACGGTGACCTCGCGGCCGGCCTCCAGCAAGCGGCGCGCGAGGTGGGAGCCGATGAAGCCGGCCCCTCCGGTGATGAGCGATTTTTTTGTCATAAGGTCAAAGGGGGTTGTCGAGCAGCGCCTGGCGCTGCCGTTTGATCAGTGCCCGGATGCCTTTCCCTGCCAAGGCGCGCAAGGCATCCAGCTCCGCATCGGTGAACGGTTCATGTTCGGCGGTGCCCTGGAGTTCGACAAAGCGTCCGTCGGCGGTCATCACGACATTCAGGTCGACATCGGCGGTCGAGTCGTGCGCGTAATCGAGGTCGAGCACGGGCACGCCGCCGCAGATGCCGACGCTGACGGCCGCGACGAACTGCTTGATCGGATCGGCCGTCAGCCGGCCTTCGCGGCGCAGCCACGCCACGGCATCGGCGAGGGCGACCATGCCGCCGGTGATCGAGGCGCAGCGCGTGCCGCCGTCGGCCTGAAGCACGTCGCAATCAAGGGTCACGGTACGCTCGCCGAGCGCCTGCATGTCCACGGCCGCGCGCAGCGCGCGGCCGATCAGGCGGGCGATCTCGGTGCCGCGCGCGTCGGGCTTGCCCCGCTTGATCTCGCGCTCCTTGCGCTCAACCGTGCTGCGCGGCAGCATGCTGTACTCGGCGGTGACCCACCCCCGCCCGCTGCCGCGCAGGAAGGGAGGCACCCGTTCCTCCACGCTGGCGGTGCAGAGCACCCACGTCTCGCCCTGTTTGATCAGCACCGATCCCTCGGCGTGGCGGGTGAAGCGGCGTTCGAAGGTGACCGCGCGAAGGTGATCGGACTTTTTTTTCATGCTTATTTCTTGATGGGCGTCACGATCATGTTACGGTAGTCGACATCCGTATGGTCACCCTGCAGGTAGATGGGACCGGGCTTGAACTCGTCGGAGGTCATGGCGCCGCCGGTGCAGCCGAGCACGGGCTGGTTGTCGATGATGGTGGTGCCGTTGAGGATCACCGTCAGGTGGCGGTCAACCAGCGTGATATCCAGCGTCTGCCACTCCCCAGCCGGGCGCTCGGCGGCGACAGCGGGCGTGATACGGCTGTAGAGCGCGCCCATGTTGTGCGAATCCACGTTGCGCCCGTGAGTCTCAGCGACCTGCACCTCGTAGATGCCGCGCAGGTAGATGCCGCTGTTGCCGCCTTTGGGGACGCGCACCTCGGTCTTGAGGTTGAAGTCTTCGAACTCGGCGACCGTGCGGATGTTGGTGCCGTGTTGCTTCTTGCCGTCAGGGCCAGCCACGCGATTGCTGAGCATGCCGTCGGCCATGCTCCAGCAGTTGGGCGCCTTCTCGTTCATCACCTTCCAGCCGGCCAGGTCGTTGCCGTTCAGCAGCCGGACCGGCGTGCCGAAAGCGAGCTTCGAAAGGTCGGGACGCGGCGGCAGGTCGGGGATCTTCTTGCCGCTGAAGTCGGCCTTGCCGACCTCTTTGCCCTCGTCGTTGACCGTGCGGGTGGTCAGGGCCAGCGTGTCGCCGTCGCGCTTGGCCGTGAGGGTCTCGATGAAGGTCACGTCCTTGCCGTCCTTCTTGCGGTTGTGCTTGCGCACGACGACGAGCGCGCCGTTCTCGATCTTGGTCTCGGTCGCCGGCACCACGCTGCCGCCGCCCCAGAGGATCGCCCCCTTCAGCGCACCGCCCGCCTGCGGTTCGACGCCGAGCCAGCCGGCGCCGCCGCCCGGCAGCGTCAGCGCCCAGCGCCCGACATACGGTTTGGCCGCTTCGCAGCAGGCGTCGGCGGCGAACAGGGTGACGGCTCCGCAGAGGAGCCCGGCGGTCGCGAGACCGCGCACGACAGAGGTGAACGAAGAGTGTTTCATAGTGCGTGTATTGTCGCTTCAAGCGGCCCTCCGGTTCAAGCCCAAAAGAATGCCATTGCATTCCCGCTTCCGTCGCGTTACTTTTTTCCATTTACCGGCGCCCCGTTCTCTTTTGGCTTCATAGACGGGCGCTGCAACCAAGGAGCACACATGCTGACGAAAATTTTGCCCGCCGTACGCGGGCTGATGGCCCAAAACCAAGTCCTTCCTCGCCTCGCGCGCGTCGATCCCGACGGCACGGAGCCGGTCCTCGCGATCCCGCCGGGCTGCGGCGACGTGCTGGCCGTGCTGCGGGACCGCCTGCCGGCCGGCGCGCGGCGTGTGACGGTGGAGGCGTTCGGGACCTACGCCGCCGAATTCAGCGGGTGTGCAGGGCGCGTGGCCGGCAAGATCGCGGTGGTTACGGGCGCGGCGCAGGGGTTCGGGCTGGAGATCGCGACCGACCTCGCCGCGCAGGGCGCATGGGTGGCGTTGGCCGACATCAACGTGGAGGGCGTGAACGCGGCGGCCGCGACGATCAACGCGGCCTGCGGCCGCGACGCCGCGATCGGCGTGGCGGTAAACGTGGCGGATCCCGATTCGCTCGCGGCGGCGATGGAGCGCGTGGTCGCGGCGTTCGGCGGGATCGACCTTTTCGTGGCCAACGCGGGGGTACTGCGCGCGGGCAGCGTGAAGGATCTCTCCGTCAAAGATCTCGACTTCGTCACCAGCGTGAATTACAAGGGATATTTCCTTTCGGTGCAGAGCGTGGCGCCGATTATGGCGTTGCAGCACAGCGCCGCGCCGCAGACGTGGTTCGACATCATCCAGATCAACAGCAAGTCCGGGCTGACCGGCTCCAACAAGAACGGCGCCTATGCCGGCTCCAAGTTCGGCGGCATCGGCCTGACACAAAGTTTCGCGATGGAACTGGTTGAGGACGGCATCAAGGTCAACGCGATCTGTCCCGGGAATTTTTACGACGGCCCGCTCTGGTCCGATCCGGAAAAAGGGCTTTTCAAACAGTATCTCGACAGCGGCAAGGTGCCGGGCGCGAAAACGTTCGACGACGTCAAGCGCTTCTACGAGGCCAAGGTGCCGATGCGCCGCGGCTGTACCACGCCGGACGTGATGAAGGCGCTCTACTACTTGATGGAGCAGGCGTACGAGACCGGTCAGGCGGTGCCGGTGACCGGCGGCCAGGTCATGCTGGCCTAGCGTTTTTATTTGCGCCACCCCAGCGCATTCATTATGATGCTGTCATTCAATACCCGTTTTCGATTGCCGGAAACATGCGCGGACGTATGAGCCGGCCGAACACCAGAAGGAGTACACCATGGCTTATCAGATTACCGAAACGTGCGTGGCCTGCGGCCTGTGCAAAGATGCCTGCCCGGTCGAAGCGATCAGCGAGGGTTCGCCCATCTACACGATCGACGCCGACAAATGCATCGACTGCGGCGCATGCGCCGGCGAGTGCCCGAACGAAGCGATCATCGCGGGTTAACCGGCCCGTTGATGTCCAACGCGGCAGGAGTGATCCTGCCGCCTTTTTTTTGCCCCCCGCCCTTTTTTTGCCTCTGATTCGCCTTGCTCCGGTCTTACGCGCCGCGTATCATGGGAGCATCCTATTATGATGCGGTTGTGTGATGTGAACGGATTGTGACCCTCTATGCGAATCGCCATTGTTTCAGACCTGCACGCCAACCTGACGGCCTGGCAAACCGTATTGGCCGACCTCGCCGACCTGAAGGCCGAGCAGATCATCTGCCTGGGCGACGTCGTGGGCTATGGCCCGCATCCGGTTGAACTGCTGGAGTCCGTTTACAGCGTGGTGAACGTCACCTTGATGGGCAACCACGACGCCGCCGTCTGCGGCCGGCTGCCGACCGACACGTTTACGCCGCGCGCCGCCGCCGCCGTGGCCCGCCACCGCGAGCTGCTTGCGCCCGCCGCGCTGGAGTGGCTCGCGCAGCTTCCGCTCACCCATGAGGGCCCGGGCTTCCGCTGCGCGCACAGCGAGTTTTCCCAGCCGGCGGTCTTCCGGTACGTCGTCGCGCCCGAGGACGCGCTGCCCTCCTGGAGCGCCACCCCCGAACAGTTGCTTTTTGTGGGGCACTCGCACCTGCCCGGCATCTACGTGATCGGCGAGAGCGGCGTGCCGCATTTTGTTGAACCGTTCGATTTCGAGCTGGAGGCAGGCAAGCGCTACCTGATCAATCCGGGCAGCGTGGGCTATCCGCGCGTGGGCGACCGCCGTTCCTCGTACTGCATTTACGACGACGTGTCGCGGTCGATCCTCTTCCGGCAACTGCCGTTCGACACCGCCTCCTACCGGGCGGCGATGCACGGTGTCGGCCTGGACGATGATCCCTGGGTCCAGCAGAAGGCCGCGCAGCAGCACCTGCCGGCGCTGCGTGAAAGCCCGAAGTTCGGCAAGATACAGCCGGCCGCGCCGCGCGACGCCCGGGCCGCGGATGCGGCACCCGCTGCCGTCGCGGCGCCCGCTGCGGCCGGTGCGCCGTCCCCGACCGCGCCCCCACCCCCGTCGCGGCGCGGCAGCCTGCTCGCATGGGGCGCACTGATTGTCGGTGCGCTGCTGGCCTCGGGCCTGGCCGCCTTCCGCGCCGGACGGACCCACGGTCCGCCGCAGCTCGCCCTGTCGGTGCCGCCCTACGACCCGCCCTCGCTGGCAGCCTACCCGCTCGTGCCGCCCGACAAAAACCTGCTGCCGCTCCTGCCGCCCGCGCTGGACGGCGGCGGCCGTCTGGAAGGTTGGCGTTACGCGTTTGAGGACCGCAGCCGACAGACCTTCAGCACTGGCCTGCGGGACGGCAAGACGACACTGCGCATCATCAACGCAGCCGCCTGCAAGGCGCAGGTGGAGTCGCCCCTGATCAACCTGGCCGGCACCGGCCTGCACGCGGTCCGGCTGCGCGGACGCGTGAGGAAACCCGAGCCGTTTTCCGGCACCGTCTTTTATCAGGTGGTGCTGTACACCACCACGCCGGACGGCATGCCGCGCCAAGTGGCGGTAAAGCCCTTCGAGATGCGAAGCGCCAAACGCAAACTGTCAACGCCGGGCGCGGAGCGCGATGTGGCCATCGATCTCGGCAGGCAGATCACGCATCTGCGGTTGCGCATCGAGGCTGACTTCGCGGGCACGCTAGAGATCGAGCAACCGTTCCTGACCGCCGACCGCAAGGAGAACCGACCATGATCAAGAGTATTGCGAACGAGGTGTGGGCGTTCGATTGCGAATGGGTGCCGGACCTGCTCGCGGGGCGCCTGCTCTACCGCCTGCCGGAGGATCTGCCGTCCGACGAAGTGCTGCGCGTGATGTGGGAACAGGGTGGCGCCACGCCGGACAATCCGATGCCCTTCCTGCGCACCGTGGTCTGCCGCGTGGTTTCGATCGCGACGGTCATCCGCCGCACCCTCAAAAACGGGGAGGTGCAGCTCTTTCTCTCGACGCTGCCTGAAGCGCCGGACGACGCCGCGCAGGACGAGACCTACATCCTGCGCCGCTTCCTGGCCGATGGCGTGGGCGCACGCCAACCGCAGCTCGTGGGCTTCAACTCGCGCAACGCCGACCTGCGCATCCTGACGCAACGCGCCATCGTGAACGGACTCTCGCTCAAGCACCTGTGTGACCGCCTGGACGCGAAGCCGTGGGAGAGCAACGACATCGACCTGATGGATCTGGTCGCCGGCTTCGGCAAGTCCTACGCCGTCTCGCTGCACGAGATCGCCACCCTTTGCGGCATTCCCGGCAAACTGGACACGACCGGCGACGACGTCTGCGGGCTCTGGTACCGCGGCGAGCGCCGCAAGATCGTCGAGTATAACGCCTTCGATGCGCTCACCACCTACCTCGTGTGGCTGCGGCTGGCCCACTTCTCCGGCTGCTTCACGGCCGACGGCTACGTCGCCGAACAGCGCCGCGTCGTACGCCTGCTGGATGAGCGTCTCGCGCGTCCCGAAGACGCTTACCTGCGCGTGTTTCGTGACGCCTGGCGCGCGTTAAAAGTGCGCACCGGCCAGCTCGGCGACGGCGTCTTCGCAGAAGAGGAGACGCGTTAGCGCCGTCGCGGCTCAATGCACGCCGCGCTGACTCTTCTGGTAGAACTCGACCAACCGGCGCACCTCCGGCAGATCGACCACCTCGTATTTAATGCGCTCCAGCGCTTGGGTGCGGTTGAGCCCCTCGCGGTAGATCAGTTTGAACGCCTCTT
>MWEJ01000179.1 GCA_002071025.1 Verrucomicrobia bacterium ADurb.Bin070
GCAAGATTCGGTCTGCATGCTGCAGGATGATTTTGAAGGCGATCAGCCTCCGTTTCTGCGGCACGTGGGAGAGAGTTTGAAACTTACGATTGTCTCTGGGAATGAGGCTCTTTCCGGCAAAAGATCCCTGTGCATGGATTCGATGGGCTCATCGCACGAGTGGATTATTGGCGCGCAATTGTCGAAAGGCCTGAGGCTGATTCCAGGCAAGGGCTATGCGGTCGAATTCAAATACCTCCTTACCGACACGGCCAACCAGTCGGCTGAGAACTTTTTCTCGGCCGCGGGGCCCAAAGGTCATTTCTACGCACGCGCCGCGTTCGCGGCGGCTCCCGGACAAAAGGGCAAAGCCGCCATCACGTTTGTCCTGCCCGATGACGCGACGAACGCTGTCCTCCGGTTTTCTTCGCACGGCGCGTGCCGCATGCTGATCGATGACATCCAAATCAAACGGCTCCCGCCCCGACATCCCCGGGCGCGACAGGTTCGGCGGGGTTGCAAACTCCGCCGCCGGTGCGCCCGAAACCGCCGGATTCACCACCGCGAAAGTTGACGGGAAATGGTTCCTCAGGGATCCGGACGGCAACCTCTTCTGGTCGGTCGGCATCACCGGCGTGGGCAATCTCCCCGCGACGATCGTCACGGACAGAGAACATTATTTTGAAAGCATAGACCCGAATTATCTCGGAGATTCGAAAGGCTACAAGCCGGGATCCTATTATCACGACAAAAAGGTGAAATCGTACGCTTTGGGCCGCAAGAACATCGAGCGGAAATATGGCAGCGGGGCCGTTACGAATTATTGGAGACTCGCCGCTCCCCGGCTCAAGAAGTGGGGCATGAATACGTGCGGGGCCTGGTCGAGTTCCGGCGTGACGTCTTCCGGAACCGTGCCGTTTACGGACATTCTCCACAGCACCGGTTCGGAGCCGCTGAAAACCAACCGTAAACTCTATGTTCTCTGGGGCGGCATACCCGACTATTTCACTCCCGCATTCGAGACGCGCACCCTTCAGTCGGCAAAGGCGCATGCGCTCTATCTCGGGTGCAGGCTGGCCTCGCGCAACGAGATCGTCGAGCGGGCCGCCTTTGAAATCTGCGACGTCGTCAGCTACAACATCTACAAGACATCCGTAGACGCCTTCGCCCCGCCTGCGGGCTGCGCGGACAAGCCGGTCATCATCGGAGAGTTCCACATCGGACGCATTGACAAAGGCTCGCCCTACGGCGGTCTGCTCGAAGTTCCCGATGCGGCGCGCGCGGCGGAGGCGTACAAGACTTACATGACATCCGCTATCAAAAATCCGCACATCGTGGGGGCGCATTGGTTTCAGTGGTTCGACTGCTTCGTCACGGGACGGGGTGACGGCGCAAACGCGACCTGCGGTTTCGTCAGCACGCTCGACACCCCCGATTACGCGCTGACCGACGCCTGCCGCGAAATCTCGTCAAACCTTTATGAGATTCGAGCCGGACTTCCATCCTTCATCCTTTTGACGCTTCCACGCGCCGCGGCAGAAAGGCTTCGATGACGTGTTGATTGGCCCTGACTTTCCCGTGACGCCGCGAAATCAGCTCCATTTTCGAGAGCGCGTTAAGATCCCGCTGCACCATCCGCTCGCCCGCCGTGGCGTATTCGCGCGCAAGCTTCGGTGTGAGTAAGTCAATCCCCGCCACGTCCACCCAGTCGCCCCGGTCGGTGAGGGCGAAGACGAGATCCCGGCGGCGCTTCTGCGTAGGGGAGTTCTTCACGTCCCTGAAACGGTCATACACGTAGTTCTCCCACGCAACCCGCATCTGCTGGTCGCGAATGCGCCCGATCTGTTCGCGGATGCCGTCAAGGAAACCCCGCAACGCATAGCGGATGAAGGGCAGAAGATCTCCACCGGACGCGCTTGCCTTTGCCAGCTCGCGGTAATACCCGGCGCGCGTCAGATTGTAGTGGTCGCTCAGCAGGTGGGCGGCGGGGAGCGGGATTCCGTTGGCGAAGAGGATGTGAAACTCGATCAAGCGCGCCGTCCGTCCATTGCCGTCCCCGAAGGGATGTATCCACGCCAGATAGACGTGCGCCACGATGGCCTTGATGAGCGCGAACGGAATACGCAACTCCTCTTCTGCTGGCGAAAAATCATCGCTGTTCAGCCATGTGCAGAGCCGCTCCAACAGGTACTCGCAATCCTCCGCAGGCGCCCCGCGGTAGACATTGCCGACCAGCACCGAATGCGGCCGCAGTTGCCCCGGCACAGACCCTTCCGAAAGCTCCAGCCCCTTGAGCACGTCGTGGTTGTATTGCTCAATCAACGCACGGCAGAGCCGCCGGTCGCCGCCCTCCGGTCCCATCAGCTCCCGGGCTTCGCGATTACAGACATCAATGATGTTCTGCACCTCCTGCTGGAGGTACTGTTGAGATTTTGGGAGTTCCAGTTTGCCGTCAACCAACAGCCGCACCTGCGTTTCGCTCAGGGTGTTGCCCTCGATGGCGGTGGTGGCCAGCACGCCCTTGGCCAAGTAGACACGGTGCAGATCGGCCGCAACGTCCGGGCGCAACGGCACCCCGTTCACGTGCTGAACCTTGGACGAGACCTCCCCGAGCAAAAGCCAGAGATGGTAGTCGTCAGGCGGGAGACGGAGCGAAAACTTCAGCCAAGGATGGCTTGTTTCGTACTTCATGGCGCACAGGATAACCGACTTAAGGCAGGCCGTCAATGCTACTTTGGTGTCAAATTGACTCTTTTAGAAAAACTTTTAGTGTCGCGGTTTGACGACCTTTTGAACGTAGTTGAGACCGCGCCCGTCACGGAAGGAGCCGCTTCATTCTCAGGCGTTTGCCGATACCCCAGATAGAACTCGCTTTCTGGCGCAGAGATCACGGCCACCTGCGAAACGCGCCTGCGCGAATACCGCATCGAGACGTCGGACCACTTCTTCATGCGCCCGACCGTGTCGATCAACACCGGGTCGCGGAACCAGCCGCCTTGGAGGTCCATGTACCACAGGCCGACGCCGTTGCGCCGCGCCCGGGACTTTCACCGACTCGAAGGTCAGCGACGCATCTTTCCATGCGTCGCGGAGCCGCGACACATCGTTGCCGTACTTCTCGCGCACGTAGCGGACCAGGCGCCGGCGCATCGGTTCCGAGAGGTCGGACGCCGCAGGATTCGTCGTGGCAAAATAGTAGGCGTCCCAGTGGAAGTTCTCACCCCACGGCCCGTTCGCGACGTGAATGCCGAGCAGGTTCTTGCCGTAGTCGGTATCCATGAGATGCCGCACCGCCCGCCGATAGGCAGAATCTTATCCGCATGTTACACCATTCAGACGGTTATTGGATGCTGAACAGCGTACCTTGGCGGAACACGCTCACGCTGAAAGTTGTTTCGTCCGCGCGAAACGCGACGGCCATCGACGGCTGCGCCGGCTCGACCTGCCATCCCGCCACACCGTCCGGAGCGGTGATGGACGTCGCGTTGACGAGCGTCAGCGCGCCGGTCGTGAAGCCCTGCGGCAGCGACACCACGCCGGTGGCCGCCAACGTCACGCTGCCGTCCACGGTCAAGGCGTCCCCGCCCGCGATGACGGCACCGTCCTCCAGGACGACCTCGCCCGCCAACGCCCCGGCACCGCCGATGACGCCACCGGCATGCACGGTCACCGCCGCGCCCGCTCCGGTCGCGAGGCCGCTCGCGTTTTCAACCTTCAGCGTGGCGTTTGACACCGACAGCGTGCCGCTGAACGTTCCCGCGCCCGCCAGCGTCTGGACCGCGCCGTCGCGAACTGCGATCGCGCCCGCGCCGGTCAGCGCGCCGTCGAACGTCGCGGTGCCGCCGGCAATCGTCAGCTCGCCGCCTGTCGCGACGCGCACCTCGCCCGCGCCGCTAAGCCCGCTGACCCGCTGCGCCGCCGTGCCGACATCAAGGACGGCCCCGCCCGCGACTTCAACCGCGCGCTCGGGCGGCAGGACATCGGGCCGGCCGCGCAGGGTCTCCAGAATCTCGGCGCGCGACAGGGCGCAGTCATAAACCGTCACGTCATCGATCATCCCCTGAAACCACGCCGTGGGGGCATTGGGCTTGTAGCCGATCGAGAAGGTGCCGGGATCCACCGTCTGCCCGGTCACGCGGCCTCTTGCGACGAGTGCCCCGTCGACATAGAGCGAACGCAGCCCGCCCGGCCCGACCACAGCCGCCAGGTGATGCCACCCTTCCTCGCGGTCGCCGCGATCGAAAGAGACCAGCGTGTCGTCCCCGATATACGCCACGCCGTCCACCAGCCGGAAAACAGCCTGTCCGGCGGCGTTGCCCGCCAGGCGCAGCAGGTGGCATCCCTTGCGTCTGTCAATGGTTGTTCCCCAAAACACCATGGAGCCCTCTTTGTTGGGATTGGTGACGGGATTCACCCACGCCGTGATCGTGACCGGCGCGTTGCCGGTCGGCAGCGCCTCGGGAAAGACGCTGTTGGTCCATGTCAGGTAACCCTGATTCCAGATGTTGAGCGACATCGCCTGCCCGACTTTGCCGGCCGCCGACGCGACGCTACCCTCCGCCTTGAGATGATACCCGTAAGGTCCTGAATCCCGCCCGAGGTTGGCCGCATCCTCGAAATCATAACGCGCCACCACACGCTCGGCCGGACGCGAACCCCACGGCTCTGATAGAACGCCGGTCGCGACATCCGACACCTCGTTGTTGTCCAGCGCGCGGTTGAAGATCATCACCTCGTCCAGCAGACCGTCGAAAAAGTTGGCCGTGCTGTACGGCGCACCGCCCACCCAGAACATGTTTCCGGCCACAGTCAGATCAGACGTTATTGTCCGTGTCTGAGTCAGAATCCCGTTAAAGTAGACGCGCTGCTCGCGCTTCGCCGCATCATACGTGCAGACAATGTGGTGCCAGCCGCCGTCCGGCGTGTCGCTCGCCAGGTCGTACCCGGCGTTCACCGTCCAGTTGTTACCCATGTTCGAAGTCATGATATTGGTGGTCGAGTTGAACCGGAACAGGACGGAGCTGTTTCCTGTATTGTTGCCGAAGCCCCAGTACACCGGCAACCCGGACGTGTTGCCGCCGGCTTTGAGATTGCACCAGGCCGCGACCGTGTAAGAGGAGTTGCCGGTCGGCAGGGCAGCCGGGAAGACCGGCGCGTAAAAATGGGTCTTGCCCGACGCCGTGAACGAGGCCGCGCCACTGAAGAGACCGGGCGCGAAGGCCGGCGCGTTGCTCGCGGCCAGGTCATAGCCGTTGCCGCTGCTGTCTTTGCCGAGGGCCGCCGCGTCGTCGAAACGGTAGTACGCCTGAAGGCCGTCGGGGATGCGACCGGACAGCGCCAGCGTGCCCTCGGCGATCTCGACGGTGCCTGTCGCGTCCACCCGCCCGCCCAGCGTCAGCGTCGAGGCTGCGCCACGTTTGACCAGTCGGCCGTCGCCGGTTACCGCGCCGTCCAGCCGTCCGCTGCCGGTCACGGTCAGCGCCGCGCCGTCCTGCAGCGTAACGCCGCCCGCCGCGCCGGCGCCGCTCAGCGTTCCCAGCGTCTGGTCACCCGCCAGGCTCAGCCTCCCGTTGTACGCGATCTCGACAGCCGCCGTCGCCGGCAGCAGATCGGCAGGCGCCCGCTCGGGGGGCAGCGCTCCGTTCAGCCGCAACGTCCTGAGCTGGCCGTACGACAACGAGCCGCGCACGATCAACAGATCGTCGATCAGCCCTTTGAAGGTGTCGGATGAAAACCCTTTGCCCAGCGTGAAATTGCCGGCTGCCACTTGCAGCGGCACCGTTGACGAGTCAGCCCCCACCGGCTCCCCGTCGATGTAGTAAAGATAAAAGCCGTCGCGATAGACGATGGCCACATGGTGCCACGCGCCGTCCATCAGCCCCGGCGCGTAAGGGATCTCGCGGTTGTTGCCCCAGTTGGTGTGCATCAGCGGTTTGACCGAGGCGGGCGTGTTGAGCCTGAGCATGTTGTACTGCCGGTCCAGATTCGGTGCCCCCCACGCAAAGAGGCCGTGAGCTTCACGTCCGCGTCAGGCTTGAGCCAGAACGCCACCGTGAAGGACATGTTGGAGACCGGCAATCCGGCAAGCAGTCCGCCGTTCGCCCCGGTGAGCCACGTCCCCGCGCCGCCCAGCGCGAGCACGCTGCCGCGCTCGGGATCGTTGGCCAGCCACTGCGCCTGCGCGCCGCTCTCGACCAGATGGTTGGCGCGGAGGCCGGAATCCTTGCCCACCTCAGCCGGATCGTCAAACCGCCACCAGCCGGTGACGTCCACATCGATGCCGCACGCCAGGCTGCCGTTCTCCAGCCGGACCGCCGCCACGTTCTGCGTGTCGGTCACGATCAGCGCGTCGCCGCGCGTGAAGCGCAGCGCCCCGTTCGAGAAGCAGCCGTCGAAGGCCCTCGCACTGCCCACGCCCCCGATCGACAACGTATGCCCGCCCAGATCCACCGTGGTCTGCGGCACGCACCGCGATTCGATGCTGCCGATCTGCGCGTCGCCTTCAAGTTGCAGCGCGGCGTCTGGGGCATCCACGATCACCGCGCTGACCGCCAGTCCCGCTCCGTTGGTCAACGCCAGACGCCCCGCCTTCAAGCGCGTGAATCCGGTGTAGGTATGCGTCGACGAGAGCCGGAGCGTGCCGGCTCCGGTCTTGGCGACCCCGTAACCACCGTTGTTGACCGGCGACATCAGATTTAATTCGCCTCCGTCCACTCGGATCTCGCCGTAGCGCTCCGCCAGAAAGTCCGGCGCGTTCGCGAGGCCCAGGCTCCCCCCGGTCACCGTCCAGAGATCGCCGGCAAGGCCCGTGAAACACAGGGCGCCGGAGGACGTGTAGTTGGTGAGCGTCACGGTCTCGCCAGAGGCCAGAGCCGTGAAATCCGCGACATCCCCGCTGCCGGGATCGGTACCCGCCGCCGACGGCACCACACCGTCCTGCCAGTTGGCGCTGTCGGCCCAATAGCCGCCCGAGACGTTCGACCACACGCCGGTCGCCGCCTGCGCCGCGATCACACCCGACACAGCCCATGCACACACCCACCGCACCGCACTT
>MWEJ01000180.1 GCA_002071025.1 Verrucomicrobia bacterium ADurb.Bin070
CATGAGCGGGGAGTGGAAGGCGCCCGCGACATTCAGCGGGATAGCCTTGACGCCCAGTTCGGCGGCGACCGTGGCGGCCGCGGCGACGCCGGTCTTGAGGCCGGAGAGCACGACCTGCGCGTCAGAGTTGATGTTGGCCACGGAGAGGCCAGCCTTGTCGCAAATCGTCTGGAGCTGTTCGGCCGAGGCGCCCATGATGCTGATCATGCCGCTGGCCTGCTCGTCACACGCCTGCTGCATGAAGCGCCCGCGCGCCTCAAGGACCGTGAGCGCGGACTCGAAGTCGAGCACCCCCGCGACATGCAACGCGGTCCACTCGCCGAGGCTGAGGCCTGCGGCCATCGCGAACTCCGCCTGCGGGCAGCGCTTGCGGAATGCCTGAAAGGCGGCTACGCTGACGGTGAAAATCGCAGGCTGGCAGATGTTGGATTTCGTCAACTCTTCGGCCGGCCCCTCGAAGCAGATCTTGGCGAGGTCAAACCCCAACACCGCGTTGGCGCGGGTGAAGAGGACGGCGATCTCGGCGTCCGCCGCAAAGTCGCTGCCCATACCGGGGACCTGCGCCCCCTGGCCTGCAAATACACACGCTTTCATACTCATCTTGCTGTTCCTCTTGATGCCGGCAACGCGCCCTCGCCTCCTCCGGCGTCGTTTGAGGTCGCGCAGTTTGACACATTTCGGTAATTTGTCAAACTGAAAACCCGGGCTCGAAAAAGTTGGTCTAGATTACCACACGCGGCGGGCGGAAGGCGACAGGAAAAAACGCCCGGGGCGGCCTGCGTGACGCTCAGAGGGGCACCCCTTTCATCTCCTCCATGGCGGCGATGCGGCGTGCGATTTCCTCCGTGAGATTGTTCGAGGCCGCCGCAGCGCCCGCGATGATCGCGTGGAAAATCGCGCGGTACGTCGAAGAGCCGTGGGTGATGATGACCGTGCCGGGCACCCCCAGCAGTGGCGCGCCGCCGTAGATCTCGGGGTCCATCCGGTGCTTGAGTGTTTCCAGCGCGCCCTTGAGCAGCAGCGCGCCGAACATGCGCACCGGGTGGCGGAAGAACTCTTTCTTCATCCAGTAGCCCACGGCGTGGGCGACGCTCTCGGTCGTCTTCAGCACGACATTGCCCACGAAGCCGTCGCACACCACCACGTCGGTTTTACCCAGAAACAGGTCATGCCCCTCTACGTTGCCGCGGAACTTGACATCAGTCTTCTGGATCAGGTGGAAGGCTTTCTTGGTCATCTCGTTGCCCTTGCAGTCCTCGGTGCCAATGCTGAGCAGGCCGACCACGGGCTCGGTGCGTTTCAGCACCGCGTGCGAATAGGCGCTGCCCATCACCGCAAACTGCGCTAACCAGGTCTCATGGCAATCGGTGTTGGCGCCCGCATCAAGCAACAGCAACGGCCGGTTGGGCTGGCGCGTCGGCAGGACCGTCGCGATGGCCGGCCGGAGCACGCCAGACGTGCGCCCGAGGCAGAAAACCGCCGCCGCCGCGACCGCGCCGGAATTACCGGCAGAGACCATCGCGTCGGCCTGTTTGCTCTTGACGAGTTCCATGCAGATGTTGATCGAGCACTGCTTCTTTTTCCGCACGGCCGTGGCCGGCGACTCGTCCATGCCGATCGACTCCGGCGCATGAATGACCTTGAGGCGGTTCGGGTCGGCGCGGGGGTATTTGCCCAGCTCGGCGCGAATCGCCGTTTCGTCCCCGACCAAAAAAATACAGGAGACGTCCTTTAATTTCAAAGACGCCTCGACCGCACCGTGCACGATCTCGTGCGGCGCATGATCGCCTCCCATCACATCGAGCGCAATCCGCATCGTCAGTCCTTCGTTCGTTGTCCAATCACGCAAAGGGTTTCCGCCGCCGGCGGAAACCCTCTGCAATGTTCGCTTGTCAGACCGAAACGACGGCGGCTTACGCCTCGACCGTTAGGACCTTGCGCCCTTTGTACATGCCGCAAGACGTGCACACGCGGTGCGTCTGCTGCGCGGCGCCGCAGTTCGGGCAGGCCTGCACCTGAGCGACTTCCGCCTTGATGTGCGCTTTACGCTGGCGAATCCGCATCTTCGACTTTTTCCTTTTTGGAACGGCCATTTGTTTCTCTCCTTACTTCTCTCTCGGTCGTGCGCGTTTCGGGCGCGACGCATCCAAATCCGTTTTCAACACGTCCAGCGCCGCCCACCGGTTATCCTTGCCCAGTTCATGGCACCGGCACGTGGTTTCGTTCAGGTTCGCCCCGCAGGCCATACAGAGTCCTCGGCATGACTCGCGGCAAACCGGATACCCGGGAAGGGCAAGAATGATAGCTTCCCGGACCTCTTCGGTCAAGTCCACGTAGTCTGTTGCCGCATTTATTTCGTGGGAACAGATAAACTCGGGGTCGGCGACCTCGGTCGCAAAGCTCTCCGCGCACCGCGAACAGACGCAGGTCAGCCGCTGGCGGACCTCGCCGCGCACCAGCAGTTCCGAGCCGATAAGCTCGACCTTCAACGCGTAGAGCATGCCGCCTTCCGGCGCCACGAATTCACTCTCGCCCAGATCCAGCAGGTCCGCCGCGGTCTCGCCGCGGTACCATTCGCCGCCTTTGGCGAGGCGCGCGACATCAACGATCAAACGCCCCTGTGTTTCCAACGCCGCCTCCTGCCCGGATGTGCTGCTCCGGATGCTGGCGCATGTGCGCCTCGATGTAGGTCTGGACCGGCTGCGGCACAAACGCGCGGGTATCGCCGCCGTAGCGCGCGATCTCGCGGATCGTGCTGGCCGTCACGTAACTGTAATTCTCGTTCGGCATCATGAAGAGCGTCTCGATTTCCGGATCCAGCTTGCGGTTGGTCAGCGCCATTTGGAACTCGTACTCGAAATCCGAGTAGACGCGCAGGCCGCGCACCACCACGCCGATCCGGTTGCGCCGGCAGTAGTCGACCAACAGGCAGTCGAGCCGGTCGATCTCCACGTTTTTCATGCCGGCCTCGTCCACGCTCTCTCGGATCATCGCCATGCGCGCGTGCAGATCGAACATGCCGGTCGCCTTGATCGACACGCCGGCCACCACGACGATCACCTTGTCAAACAGGGACGCGCTGCGCCGCAGCAGGTCGAAGTGGCCCAGCGTCAGCGGGTCGAACGTCCCGGGATAAACCGCAATTTTTTCCATACGCTCACTTTCGATAAAACGCCTGTCATCCGGCGGCCGCCGCGCTGGTCATCCGGTAGATTGCCAGCCGCGTGTGGCCGTAGACCCGGTCGCGCAGCAGGGCCCAGCCCTCTGTCTCGTCCGGCCGCCGTGACTCGGGCATCTCGGCGACGAACAGGCCGTCCACGCTCAACACCCGGTTCTCACGCAGCAGCCGCATCACGTCGGCAAACCCCTGGTCGCGGCCGACCGCATACGGCGGGTCGGCGAAAATGAGCGTCGCCTGCCGCCCGCGCCCCGCGCCGTTCAGCCAGCGCGCCACCTCGCAACAGACGACCTCGCCTTCGCCCGGCATCAGCGCCGCGACGTTCTCCTTCAGCACCGCCACGTTGCGCGGATCGCGCTCGACCCACGTCACGCTGCGCGCGCCGCGGCTGTACGCTTCCAGCCCCACCGCGCCCGAGCCCGCGAACAGGTCGATGAACACGGCGTCCGGGATCGCCGTCATCACCATCGAGAAAAGCGCCTCGCGCACCCGGTCTTGCGTGGGCCGCACGTTGTCGCCCGGCGGAACCTTGAGCTTCCGGCCGCACATCTCGCCGCCTGATATTCGCATAGACGGTCCAGTATAGACCATCGCCCCGCCCGGGCGCAACCCCAACAGCGCCTCAGAAAAGGAGGAATGAGGAACTGACCCGTAACCCCCAGCCGGCAGTTGAACAGCCGGACAGGCTATGCTACACTCCTCCACAAGACAGCGGGGTTTTGGGGTAAGGGGGGGGCGATGCAGAGACACAGACTGCTGGTGGCCGCGGGGGGCAGCGCGCTCATGGCCGTTTACGGACGCGCCGCGCTTTTGCAGGAGGCGCTAGACGGGCCGATGCGCGACACGCCGGATATCGTTTACTGTACGCGCGCGCGGTACGATGACGGACATTGGTACGCCAATATCGGCTACTACTGCGACGATGAAGCCAAGAAGGCCTATGCCGGCAACGGCCAGCCCGATGCCGGCGTGCTTTACCGCTACAGCCTGAAAACCCGGCAGAGCAGCGTGATCCTCGACGCGCGCGGCGGCAGCGTGCGCGACCCGCACGTCGATTATGACGGCCGTACCATCCTCTTCTCCTACCGGCCCGCGGGCACGCACCACTACCATCTGTATGAGATCCAGCCCGATGGTTCGGGCCTCCGGCAGATCACCGACGGCCCGTGGGACGACTACGAGCCGTGCCGCCTGCCGGACGGCGACATCCTGTTTGTCTCGACGCGCTGCAAGCGCTGGGTGAGCTGCTGGTATACCCAGGTCGGCATCATGTACCGCTGCCGGCCCGACGGTTCCGGTTTGCGCTGCGTCTCCGCCAACATCGAGCACGACAACACGCCGGCGGTGCTGCCGGACGGGCGCATCCTCTACATGCGCTGGGAGTATATTGACCGTTCGCAGGTCGAATACCACCACCTCTGGACCATGAACCCGGACGGCACCGGCGTCAACGTCTACTTCGGTAACATGCACTCTTGGACGGTGATGATCGACGCCCTGCCGGTGCCCGGCACGCAAGAGGTGATCGCCAGTTTCTCGCCCGGCCACGGTGCCAACGAGCACGAAGGCTTCGCCACGCTCGTCTCGCAGCAGCACGGTCCGGATGTGCAGGACGCCGCCGTGCGCATTAAACACACCGGACGCATCCGCGATCCCTACCCCGTCACGCGGGACCTTTTCCTGGTGGCCAAAGGGAAGTCAATCGCGTTCCTGACGCGCGACGGCAAAGAGGAGACGATCCTGACCGATCCGGCCACGCCGGTCCACGAGCCGCGCGTGCTGCGTCCGCGGCCGCGCGAGCCGGTCATTCCGTCGCGCGTGACCTCCGGCACGCCCAACGGACAGTTCGTGCTGCTCGACGTCTACGAGGGACGCAACATGGAAGGCGTCAAACGCGGTGACATCAAGAAGCTGCTCGTGCTCGAAGCGCTGCCCAAACCCGTCAACTTCAGCGGCGGCATGGATCTCACCTCTTGGTCGGGCACCTTCAACCTGGAACGGGTTCTGGGCACCGTGCCGGTCGAGGAGGACGGCAGTGCCTCGTTTCTCGCGCCGGCCGGCCGCCCGCTCTTCTTCGTCGCGCTCGATGCCGACGACCTTTCGGTCAAGCGCATGCAGAGCTTTGCGGACCTGATGCCCGGCGAGACCTTTACCTGTATCGGCTGCCACGAGACGCGCTCCAGCGCCGCCGAGGCCCGCCGCGACGCGGCTACGCCGCTTGCCCTGCAGCGTTCTCCCTCTGTCATCCAGCCGTTCGAAGACCTGCCGGACGTGCCGGACTTCCAACGCGATATCCAGCCGATTCTGGACCGCCACTGCGTGACTTGCCACAACCCGCAAAAGCGCGCCGGCACGCTCAATCTGGCGGCTGCTCGTGCGCCGCGCTTTTCAAATGCCTACGTTGCGCTCTTGGCCCGCCGGCAGGTCGCGGATGGCGCCAACGGCCTCGGGAACCGCCCGCCGCGCACGATCGGCAGTTCGGCCAGCCCGCTGCTGGCGCGGCTCTCCGGCGGCCATCACGCGGTCAAGGTCTCGCCGCGCGAGTGGCGCATGGTCTGGTTGTGGATTGAGGCCGCCGCGCCCTATGCCGGCAGCTATGCCGCCCTGCGCAACACCGAAGAGCAACGCTACTACGGCCACGCGGGCAACAAGATCTTTGGCGAGTGCCGCGATGTTTTCAAACGCCGCTGCGCGGAGTGCCACAAAAACACCGCTGAGCAGAATGTCTCGGGTTTCCCCTTCAACTGGGGGGTTCGGCGCGACAAGGAAAAGAAGAAACTGGGGCGTCCCACCGGCAGTCATGAGCGCATCATCTTGCCGGATGACCCCGCGCGATTTTACGACGCCGGCGTGCTGGTCGACTACACGCGGCCTGCCTGTTCGAGCCTGCTGCTCGCGCCGCTGGCGAAATCGGCGGGCGGGGCCGGCCGCTGCGCGCGCGAGGTCTTCAAGGACACCGCCGACCCGGACTACAAAAAAATACTGGCCTCGATCGAGAGCGGCAAGAAGCTCTACGACGCGCGCCCGCCGTGGGGCGCGCCCGGCTGGCGGCCGAATCCTCAGTATGTGCGTGAAATGAAACGCTTCGGCGTCCTGCCTGCCGCGTTTGATCCGGAGACCGACACGCTCGATCCGTTCGCCACCGATCAGGCCTACTGGCGCTCGCTCTGGCCGGTGCCGTGACCGCCCGCCGAGCGGAGGCCGATGTCACTTGCGAAGCAAGGCGTCGGTCTCGGCGAGCGTGAAGCGCGTGCTGACCACCGAGTGCTTGCGCGTGTCGTTCCAGTATTTCAAATAAGTCGTCGCGACGATCGTGCCGTCCGGCAGCAGTTCGACGCCGGGATAACCGAGATCAAAGAGCGTGTGGCCGTGCAGCAGCTTGACGCGGTACTGGCCCGGCCGGCCTTGCCGGATGTCGTCGTAGGTGCCGACCCACGCCACGAAATGGCCCTTCGAGGGCGAGTGCGGCGCCTGGTCACGAAACGCGATAGCCAGCCGCCCGTCCTGCGTCCGGACGCCCATGTGTCGGTCGCCGGTCAGTCCCCATGCCGTGTCCGACGGCGCGCTCCACGTCGCGCCTTCGTCGCGGCTGAACATCTGAAGGCTGTAGCCCGCATGGGTGTTCTCGCGCATCAGGCAGCACAGTTCGCCGCCGTCCGGCGAGCGGAACACAAAGGGCTCGCACGGTTTTTTGCCCGCCACGCGCGCGACCGAGCGGGGCGCCGACCAGGTGAAGCCGCCATCACCGCTCAGCGTCTGCATGACCTCCAGGTACGCGCGCCCTTCACCTTTCCCCTCGGCCCGGTGGTACAGCCCCAGATAACGGCCGTCGTTCAGCCGCACCATG
>MWEJ01000181.1 GCA_002071025.1 Verrucomicrobia bacterium ADurb.Bin070
CGAGCCCGCCTGCTGAGGATGAAGTTCGCGAACGGGACCTTGATTGCGCCGACCGACGCCGAGCTGCAGGCGTTGACCGAGCGCAGCGGGGATCCACTGATCGCATGCGTGGCACGTAAACTTGTGGAGCGTGCTGTTGGACACAGCGAAGAGGCGCAGGTCGCCCGGATAGCTCTGCGCGAGCTGCATGTGGCATGCACACAGGAGGCTCAGTCATGAAACTGATCTCGGCCACTGTGCGGAATTACCGGATTCACCGCGATGTGACGGTGAACTTCGATCCGTCGCGAACCTTGGTCGGCGGCGCGAATGAGACCGGCAAGAGCACGCTGATTGAGGCCGTCCACCGCGGGCTGTTTCTGAAGGCCAACGTGACGGGCGAGGCGCAGAAGAGCATGGTGTCGACGCTCCATGCGGGGCACCCCGAGGTGGAAATACGTTTCGTCGCCCAAGGTGCCGAATTCCTGCTCAAAAAACGCTTCAGCGGCACGACTGGCACGACGCACCTGACGAAAAGCGGCGGTGGCACATGGCAGGGTGAGGAGGCCGAGACGCGGTTGCATGAGCTGCTAGGCGTGCCGGAAGTGTCGGGTGGGCGCAACATTCTGGAACGCGTCGGCGTGCAGTGGGCGCACCTGTGGGTGTGGCAGGGCATGAGCGGGCGCGATCCCGCAGGTTCGACGGACGGACAGCGGACCGAGTTGCTTCAGCGGCTTCAAGCGTTTGGCGGCGGGGTCGCCATGCAGTCGGAGTCCGACGCCCGGGTGGCTGCTCACTTTGCCGAAGCCAAAGAGCGGATTTTCGTTCGGGCCGGAAGTGCAAGGACGGGGTCGGACCTGGCTCGTGCGCAAACGGAAGCTGAAGAGGCGCGCGTGGAACACGCCGCTGCCTCAGATCGCTTGGCGCGCTTGGAGCAGACGGTTCGGGAGTTTGAGGAGGCAGTGGCGACAGCCCGGCGCGCGGCTGGCGACCTTGAGAAATTGTCCGAGCAGAGGACGCAGGTTGATGAGAAGCTTGCGCAAGCTGAAGAGTTGAGCCGGTCCGAAGAACGTCAGTCGCAGGAAGTCAAGGACGCGGCCGACAAACAGGAGGCATTGGAATCTGTTGAGCAAACGATCCTCGGGTTGAGGGATTCTGTTGGCCAGTTGCAGGCGTCTTTGGCTCCCAAGCGAGACAAAGAACAATGCCTTGCTCAATCGCTTGATAGCAGTCGCGAACGCGGGGCTGAAGCGGAAGGCAAGTATGATGAGGCCCAGACGAACACTCGTGTTGCTCGGTTGCGGAAGGAGCTGGCCGGTTCCTGGGTTGGGTGGTTCGAGAAGCAGGCCCGTGAAGCGGAGTTGCGAAAGCGTTTGGAGCGCGTTCAGGCATTCGAAGAGGAAATCGCAGGTTATCAGGCGGAGCTGTCGCGGCTAGCGGCCATCGACCAAAAGGCCTTCACTGATTTACAGCATTTAGAAAGCAAGCAGGCGCAGGCTCAAGCGGCACTGAACGCCATGGCCGCTGAAATTGAGCTGGTCGCGGCCCCAAACCCCGTACGTGTCGGTAGCGTGGAACTGAGTGTCGGTAAGCGCCAGAGAATTGTTGAGCCGACGGAGGTCAGCGTTGGCGACACACTCAGCTTGAAGATCTACCCTGGTGGCGGCGATAGCCTGACAAAGGCGCGTAACGAGGTGCGTGAGGCGCAGGCACGTTTGCAACGGTCATTGGATGAGTATGGTCTGCAGACGGTTGCCGCCGCAGCGGAGGCGTTGGCCAAGCGGACGGAAGTGGAGCGCAAAAGAACGGCGGCCGAGGCGGCGGTTTCGGCGCTGGACGCGGATGATTTGGCGGACGAGTGTAGCGAGGCTGAGACGGACTTTGCCAGCGCAGAGGCTGATGTCGCTCGCCGCATGGAACAATTGGGATGCAGTGATCGGCCCGACTCCTTGGCGGAAGCGAAGGCCCGTCTTCGTTGCGAGGACAAGTCGCTTCGCAACTGTGAAACCCTTGAGAGTGAGATGAAGGTGGCACGGGATGCCTTGCTGGCAGAGCAGAGCGGCTTGACGGGGCAATTGAAGACACTCCAAGGCGACATTGCGAAAGACACTCAAAAGCTTACGGGTTTTGAGGCGCAGTTGAGGATGCTGCTGGACAGTCATGGTGAGGATGCTGTTCGTGCGCAGCGGCTGGCGGGGGCTCGTCTGGCGAAAGAATGCGCTGAAGAAGCGCTGACCCAGATCCAAGCGGCGCTGTCCGCTTTACAGCCCGACCAGTTGAGCCAGTCCTGTGACCGGCTGCAGCGGGCGATAACGGCAAAGGATCAGGAGCGCCAGGATGCCGAACGACGGCGTGCTGTCAGTCAGGCCGCGCTCCGTTCCGACGGCGCGGAAGATCCTCATACCGCGCAAGCGCAAGCGGTCGCCAAGCGGGCGTCCGCCGAGGACCATCTGGCTGCGGTTTCTCGTAAAGCGCAGGCCATCGCCCTGATCGACGAACTGTTCCAGCATGAGCAGCAAGCTTTGGCCGACCGGTTCTCGCAGCCCTTGGCGGAGAAGATCGGCGACTATTTGAAGCGGCTGTTCGGGCCGGAAGCACGGGCAGTGGTTACTTTTGAGGACAACGCCTTCAAGCGTATCGAACTGGTGCGCTCGGCACAGGGCGGTGCCATGCCGTTCGACACCCTGAGCGGCGGGACCCGCGAGCAGGTCGCGGCTGCTGTGCGACTGGCGATAGCCGAATTGCTGGCCGCGGACCATGATGGTTCACTGCCTGTCGTTTTCGATGACGCCTTTGCCTACTCCGATCCCGACCGCGTCAACACGATGCAGGGGATGTTGGATCTGGGCGCATCGCGCGGGCTTCAGGTCATCGTCTTAAGCTGCAATCCTTCCGACTATGCGGGCTTAGGCGCCCGTTCGGTAACGCTTTCGGTTTAACAGAAGGGAACCACCTATGAGCAAGCAAGTGCCGTTCACGATTAAGATCTTTGTGGCCGACGGGGACCCGGACGGATTGCGCGTGGTGGAGCGTAGCAATTGGACCGGCAAGTCGCTGATGTTTCCCCGGACGTTGTATCCTCAGGTCCGGAGTCGGCCGGAGTTTCAACAGACCGGTGTGTACCTGCTGCTGGGGCCTTCCGCAGACGGCAACGGTGAGACGCTTTATGTTGGCGAAGGGGACCCCGTCAAACCGCGCTTCGAAGACCACTACGTGAAGAAGGACTTCTGGACACGGGCGGTCTTTTTCGTGGCACCTGGCCAATTGAATAAAGCGCATGTGCAATTTCTTGAGGCGCAGCTAGTGGGCCTTGCAGGCGCTGCCAAGCGCGCGAGTTTGGAGAACGGTAACAAGCCGACAGAGCCGACACTGTCAGAGGCTGATCGCGCTGATATGGAGGTTTTCTTGCACAACATGTTGGGCGTTCTTCCTGTACTGGGCGTCTACGCCTTTGAACAGAGCGCAGTCGGTGTCGGACCGAGCAACTTGGTTCTTTTCTGTAAGGGTCGTGGCGCGTCGGCATCCGGCTACGACACGCCTCAAGGATTTGTCGTGAGGTCGGGTTCGCTGGCCTCTGAGAGTGAAACACCGTCGTTGAGCGGTTTTCCTATCGTTGGGCGAACCCGATCGGAGTTGCGGAAGAACGGAGTGCTGGTTCCCGAGTCAGGTAAGTTGCGCTTCACTCAGAACTACACGTTCAATTCACCGTCGCTGGCGTCGGCGGTTGTGCTCGGTCGCGCCTCGAACGGGCGCGTTGATTGGAAGGATGCTGCGGGACGTACGTTGAGGGAGTATCAGCAGGCTCAAACCGATGCCTGAGTTGAATCGACGGTAAAGTTAAGAGGACATGATGGCACGCCGAAAGAAAAACGAAGGCATATTTGATCTTCTACTGATGTTCCCCTGGTGGGTAACGTTGATACTGGGAATTGGAGTCTGGATTTATCTCAGGCTGCAACCCGTGCCAGGCGGTGCAACAGTGCTGAATGACAGCATCTTGCGTCTCTTTCTGACTGCGGCGCAGTGGCTCTGTCTCGCCGCATCGTTCGTGTCCGGACTGCTAACCTTAAAGCGAAAAATCCTCTTCGCTTCAGCCAAGGACATTGAGGCCATCCGCGCCATGTCTTGGCGCGAGTTTGAGACGCTGGTGGGGGAGTCCTTCCGGCGGCAGGGTTACTCGGTCGAAGAGACCGGCGGCGGGGGAGCGGACGGAGGCATTGACCTGGTTCTGCGAAGCAGGGGTCGGAAGATTTTGGTCCAGTGCAAGCAGTGGCGGTCTTTCAAAGTCGGTGTCAAGGTTGTCCGGGAGATGTACGGCATCATGGTCGCCGAGCGGGCTGACCGCGTAATTGTGGTCTCATCGGGTGTCTATACGCAGGAGTCCTATGGTTTCGCGCGCGGCAAGCCGATTGAGCTGATCGACGGGAAGGCGCTCGTTCAATTGATCCGTGACGTGAAGGGCGAGTCCGTTGCGGTTCCGACCGCCACAACCGCTCACCCCGCGCAAACAGCACCGGCGAAGATCCAGAATGTACAGATGGCCGCATCGGACGCCGCTGCGCCCTCCTGTCCGAAATGCGGCTCGCCGATGGTCATGCGCACAGCACGGAAAGGTGCGAATGCGGGCGGGCAGTTCTGGGGCTGCCCGAAATATCCGGCTTGCAAGGGGATTGTCAGTGTTTAGGCGGGAGGTTACTCATGAGAGCCATTGAAGAGATCCAAAGAGAAATCGCACACGTTGAGTATTCGCTGGCCGTTCTCGATGAACACCGAACTACTCTTAAGGCGGAGCGTGATCAGCACCGCGTAGACGATTTCATAAAGACCAAAGTCACGAAACCACTCGCCGCATTCTTCAAGGCGCATGGGTTATACATTGTTGATCTCAACTCCTGTGAGCGGTCCAAGGATCATTATGCTCTCGCCAAGCAGCTGTGGCGATCCCGTGCGGTTCTCCTGCCGTTCGTCAAGAAGCTGTCGCAGAACAAAGAACCTTCTTTTGTCTACGAAACAACTGCGTTGTCGGTGACGGACAGAACGGATCTCAAAAACCTGTGTGATATGCTCGTGAAACACGGCTGGATCTCTTTCAATCATTTTCAGTCCGTACCGTTTGTTCGCCTTACCCACGCTCGAAGAGCAGTTCTTGAAAATGCTCCAAGAGGACTTTCAGGCGGGTGCTTCTGAGGCCCAAGGTGTGAAATGACGGTCTAAGCATCGAGAATACGCGTCATGAACAACACGATGATTGTCCGTTGTCCCCACTGTTCCGAAAGAATGTCAGTCCCTGCCGACTATGACGGGCTTGAGAGCAAGTGCCCGAAATGCCGCAAGGGATTCGTTTTTAGCGCCGAGCAAGCTCCGCCCGGGCCCGCCCCGCGTGCGAGAGCGACCCAGCCTCCGGCCATACCGCAACCGGTCGCTACTCCGCATCCAACCTCGAAGTCGCAGAACATGCGGGTTGCGGGATGGATCTGTTTTGGCGTCGGCATGGTCCTGTTGGTCCTGTGCCCAATCATCCCGTTCTATTCGCCGTTCTTTCTGGTATCGTTCGCACTGGCCATCATTCTGTTGATCCGTGATGAGGAACGAGGCGGTTTGGCGCTTCTTCTGACAACTGTTCTCGCGCCGGCCGCTGTGGGCGGTGTGATCTTCCTGTTGGGGGTGGGGGCGCTGCTGGCGACCTTCTCGGGTTTTGTTAAAGAAACCGAAAGCAAGCAACAGGCGCTTGCGGCACAACAACAGGCCGTACTCAATCAGATAGTCGGGCAACAGCAGACTCTTGCCCTGCCCTCAGTTCCTAAAGCCACCCCGCTGCGCCCCATGTTCTTTCGGCCGCCTTCCGCGTCTGCGCAGCAACCGCCCGTAGCCCGGCCTCTACCCGAAAAGGAAATCACCTATGACGGCTTATTGGCCCTCCTGAATCGTTTTGGCGTCGAGTTCAAAGCGTCAACGACCACGGCGCAGAAGCAAGATGTCCGGGCACGAGCGCAGCAGGCGGCGGGTGACTTCGTGGACAACGTCCAAGTCACCCTTGCCGGAACGGTCGGCGATATCCGGTATGGCGCGGACGGCGTTGCGACCCTGACGGTCGGTTCGTTCAGTTCGCCAGAATACGACAAGCAGGGGCAGAAGACCCTGTTGTTCAGCCGGGCTACAGGGCGACTCAAGGTTCCCATGTCGCGTGAAGCTGCCTTGGCGGTGAAGTCCGGCCAGAAAGTCTGGGTCACCGGACGTCCTCAAGTGTCCCCGACAACCACGATGACTGCCGGGGTCGGGGAGATCGTTAACCCCTCCCTGCTGTTCATTCGGTTCAGAGGCGACATCAACATGCTACTGACCCTGCGGATTGAGGATTACACGGTCAGTTTTGAGGAAAAGCACAGCCACGCGCGCACTCCAGCCAAGAAGAATGACTATCTGATTGTCGTTCCCCCCAAGAACACCCCCTGAAGCGTGCGCGCATCGAGACCAAAGGGGCTGTGAATCGCAGAATAATGGCCAGATGATGAGATCCGCGGTAACCCTGGGAGAAGGTCAAAGATCCTGTTTATGGGGGCAAATAGGCACCCGAAACGGCCAAAAATGGCTTCCAAGACCTGTTTTCGGCTCAAAACGCCATTCCAGCCAGCCCCAGACGGAAAACGATCTCGAAAATGAGGCTCGCTGGACACGTAAGAAACATAAGCGGGCGTGCATATTTCATACATTCGCGGCACAATCGGCAGAAAATTTGTTGTGGTTTTGTTGTGTTTTTCTGCCCACCGTAGAGCCTATTTTAGCTTTTCGCGCCATCGCCCCCTCTTAGATACAAAAAACCCCGTTTTCATTGGTGTTTTTCAATAAAAACGGGGTTCTGAAGGGTCGTAAATTGGTCGGGGCGGAGGGATTTGAACCCCCGACATCCAGCTCCCAAACCCGAGCACCGAACCGATAAAATCCAACAAATATTGCATATTTTGGTTGTCCAGATGGGCAGGTTTGGTTTTAGTTTGGTTTT
>MWEJ01000182.1 GCA_002071025.1 Verrucomicrobia bacterium ADurb.Bin070
ATATTTAAGGGAATCGACGTCGAAGCCCTATCCAACTGGTCGTAGGCCGCCAGACTCTTTGGAAGTGTTTCCAAGAGTTCACCCGCCCACACCACAAAACGGATCGAATCCTGATAGACGGTCAACTTCTCATGGTCGAATAGCCCGTTCATGATGACAGTGTAATAGCTCGTGCGTGCCACATTCAAGATTATGATTACGAGCAAGATTACGATTACGAATCACGGACCCCAACAGTACTGCCATGCGCCCTGAACGACAGCCAGGTTGTATACGTGGGAATCGACATTTCCAAAGACACGCTGAGCGTGGACGCGGGAGATCTGTTCAAGGGGGACGTCCCGAACACACCGAAGGGCCGCGCCGGCCTGGTGGCGAGGCTGCGCAAGGCCGCCCGCGGCGCGGTGTTGCATCTCTGCTTCGAGTCGACGGGACCCTACGGGGCGCCGCTGTTCGAAGCGTGCTGCAAGGCCGGGATCCGCGCAAGCCTCCTGAACCCGGCCAAAGTCCGGCACTTCGCGAAGGCCATGTCGCGGTCGGCCAAGACGGACCCCATCGACGCCTCCGTCATACGCCATTTCGCGCAGACCAGGAAGCCCGCGCCGTCGCACGCGCCCGGCGCCAACGAACGCCGCATCCGCCAACTCGTGCTGGCCCGCGACGCGCTGACGAAGAACGTCGTCCAACTCTCGGGCACGCTGGACAGCCTGACGGACGCGGGGGCAAAGAAGCACGCGGAGAAGGCGATCCGCATGAGCAAGGGGGAAATCCGGCTTCTGGACCGCCAGATCGCCGAGACCGTCAAAGGCGACGAGCGGCTGGAAGGCCTGACGGGGACACTGGCCGGGATCGACGGCGTCGGCGCGCTGACAGCGGCGAAAGTCGTGGCCCTGGCGCCAGAACTGGGGACGCTCGGCCGACGCGGGTCGGCCGCCCTCGCCGGAGTCGCGCCCTTCAAGCGGGAGAGCGGGAAGTACAAGGGCAAAGCCTTTATACACGGCGGAAGGGCCTCTCTGCGGCAGGCGCTCTTTATGCCCGCCATGGTCGCAATCCGGTGCAACACCGTTCTCAAGGCCGCCTATGAGAAGCTGGTCAAGGCGGGCAAGCCGCACAAAGTCGCCCTTGTTTAAAGAGGCGGAGGCCAAGAAACAACGTGTGACCTTTCCGATCCGCTGATCGCCCATGTTGCCAAGGCGAACGACTGCGACACCACGTTTTCCTTCGATAAAAAAACGTGCCGCCACCCGCTCTTCCGCCTGTTGCGTTAACCCGCCCCCGTGTCTCTAGCGCCCGGGCAGCAGCGAGAGGCGCACGCTCCCTTGTATCTGTGCGCCTGCCGGCAGAACGCGCTTTTCATTTTTGACGAAATCTTTCAAGAACTTCTCGCTGCCGCAGAGCCGGAACCATGTGAAGCCTCATCGGGTTCCGTTGCGGACGGCCGGCGTGTTGGTGGCGGCCGGCGCGTTGGTGGCGGCCGGCGCGTTGGTGGGCGCGGCGGCACGCGCCGGCACGGCCCCGCCCAGCGCCACCGGCTTAACGGTCAGGGATGAAGGCGGATCTGAAAGCCGCAACGGCTTACGGCCGCCGTCATCCGCCATTTCGGATTTTGCCGCCGCCTCGCGGTTCCGCGCCGGTTTCGCGGCAGGGGTCTCCGCGTGAGGCACGCCTTTCTTCTGCTCGGCAACCGCCGACTCGCGCGTCTTCATCAGCACCGGCAGCCGCGGCATGCCCAACGCATCCGCCGGCAAAGGCGGCTGCGCCACACGCCGCTCGCCGCGCGCCGCTTCGGCCGGCAGCTCGGGCTTGAAATCCGCCAGCGGCTCAGGCCGCTCGGCGGCCCGCGGCGGCAAGGGCGACAACACGGGGGGCGGCACCTCATCCTGCCGCTGAAACGTCATGCGCGTCACGACGCCTTCGCCCCGCTCCTCCCGCTGCATCCGCAACGCGGAAAACAGCACGAACACGCTCCCGAAAGAAAGGGCGAAGAGCGCCGCGCGCCGCAGCCAGCGCTGAAACGGCACACCGGCCCGCAGCGCGCCGCGCCGTGTGGCCGGCAGCGCCTGCGGCGCAAACCGCCGATCCCGCTCAAGCCCGTGCCGCAGCGGCACGAGAACGCCCGCCAGCTCGTCGCGGACCGCGCGGCACGCGGCGCACCGTTCCAGATGGCGCGTCATCTCAGCTTGTTCCGACGGCGGCAGGTCGCCCAGCAACCAGGCCGTTATTTTGTCTTCATGCGGACACATGGCCCGTCCCTCCTTCGCGGCGTTTGACCTCAGCCGCCAGCGCCTTGACGGCATGGTGCAGCAGGTTGCCGACGTACCCGCTCTTCTGCCCCGTGATCGTTGCGATCGCCTCGTAGTCCAATCCTTGTTGCAGGCGCAGCAGCACCACCTGGCGCTGCAGCGGGGTGAGCACCGGCAGACACGCCAGCACCAGCGTCTCGCGTTCGTCCGCGCCGGTGTCATAACAGAGTCCGTCATCGGTTTCGCAGGCCTGCTGACGGGCGAACCGCTCCAGCGTGCGGCGTCGGCTCTCTTCGGCGCGGATCAGGTCGACCGCCTCGTTATGGGTCACACGAAACAGCCAGTTGCGCACCTCGTCGCTCGGCCCGTCCGGCGGCGGCTCACGGCGGCTGAGCTTGACAAAGGCATTCTGCACCGCGTCCTGAGCCAGCGTGACATTGTTCAGCAACCTCGCCGCATAACGCAGCAAGGCCGCCTGAAAGGCGTTGATGGTCGCTTCAACGCCATCCGGTGTCTGGTGCTCTCCCTTCACGTTGATTCAGAGTACCACATCCTCATGCTGTACCGCTATGCATGACTCTGCGCAGGGCAGGGCGTCATCGCGGTTAAAGATTCTCGACATACACCCGGACATCGCCTGTTTCAACCGCCGCGGCGAGGATCTCGGCTTCGGGCTTCACCGCCGCGACGCTCGTAGTCTGCAGCGAACGATAATAGACCATCAGTTGCAGCGCGGCCAGGCAGGTGTCCATCACCGGACGGTCTGTGTGTGCATCGCCGTTCTCCCACCAGCCGATGTCGCACGGCTGACCCTCGTGATCCGTAACCGCGCCGGCCTCGATCCTCTGGGCCTTCACGTAGCGCGTCTGCATGTCGGCGTTCCAGGCCTCCCACACCTTGCCTCCCTCGTGGAACTTGCATTGCGTGACATAGTAAAAGTAATACTGCGCGGAACCGCCCGCGAAACGGCGCTCATCCTCCTTGCGCGCGTCGTCGGGATTGAAGACCGGCGCCCATGCAGACATCAGATCCATCGATTTCTTGGCCTCGGGCGCGCTGGCCGCGCCGAGCAGTTGCAGGCAGAGCGTCCCGACGCCCGTCAGGCCGCCTTTGCCCGGCCCGGTGTAGCCGAACCCGCCGTCCGGATGGGCATTGCGCTTGAATCCGCTGACCGCAAGCTTCATCGCCTTGTCCAAGCCTTCCACCTGCAGGCCGGCCAGTTTCGCGGTCTTCAGCGCCTGAACGCACCATCCCATGTACGAGGTGTCGTCACGATAGCGGCCGCTCTCTTTGTCCAACCCGGGATTCATGTGATAGGTCCAGCCGCCGGTCGGATGCTGCCCGCGAATGATCGGCGCGAGCGCTTTTTCGGCAGCGGCCTTGACGTTGGGATTGCGCGTCATGCCATACGCCTCGCAGAGCGCGTATGTCGCGATCGGATGTTCGTAGTTGCCGGGCGGCAGAATGCCGGTCTTCGCGTTCTGCACGCGCAGCAGATACTCGATGCCGCGCTGCACGGTCTCGCCGAATTCGGGCGACGCCCCGGGCTGCTCGCCGTGCGCAAGGAAGGTCAGCACGGCCAGCCCGGTCATCGCCACCTTGTTGCGCGGCCAGGAGCCGTCGGCCTGCTGCTGCCGTTTGAGCCAGCGCAAGGCGCGCATCACCGCCGCCTCGGTCTGATCGGCGCCGTGAAACTTATCACGCAGGATCTGCCGTTGGTCCCCGCTCCGGTTCTTCCCGTAAAGCCCTGTGAATGTCACCGGGCTCCTGTTGAGAAGGACCGCATTCAGCGGCTCCGTCTGCGCGAACTCGGTCTGGGCGGGCGGCGTGTCAACGGCGCCGACAACGGTCTGCGGGACATCCAGCGACACCTCGCCGTCCAACTCCTGCTTTCGCTCTGTGTTGTCTGTCAACGGTTTGAGCACCTCGTTATCGATGTCAACGTCAGGCAGGACGAAAGCCGTGATCATGTCCGCCGGCCTCGCGGCATCACCGGTCATCGCCAGCAACAGCGCGACGATGAGCGCCGGCAGCAGCAGCGCGGTCACCGGCGCCGACAGCCGCTGAAGTTCAATGCAGGCCTCCTTATAGGCGCGCGACTGGCGCGGCTGCCGCAGCCCGTTCACCAACATGAGCCACCGCCGCACCGCGCCGGGCTCGCGATAGACCTGCGCGCATGCCGCCTGTTTCTGAGGATACCGAGTGTCGTTTTTGTTCATGGCTGACCTCCTTGCAGGTGTTGTTCAACCTAGATACGGATCACAGGCCCTCACTCTTACTTTCTTTTGGTTATTTCGCGGCCCCTCAGCCTCGAATTGACGGCCTGCCGCGTTTCCCCCATAATCGGGCATGGATTACGAATCATGAAGCGATCGCAAACGATTCTTTGGGTGGCCACGCTGGCCGGCCTGGTCTTGGCCGGCGCGTGGCAGAGCCGTCGGCTGGCCCGCTACCGGCGCGACCACCTGCCGGAAGCCTTCACCGGCGCGGCGTCGGAGGTCCCCCCCGCTCTGACTTTTGTGATGGCGGGACTCGGCGGTTTCCGCGGCGTGGTCGCCGAGGTGCTCTGGTTCCGCGCCCACCGGCTGCAGGAGGCGGGACGTTACCTCGAACTCGTGCAGCTCGCCGACTGGCTGACGATGCTCGACCCTCACGCCTCCGAGGCCTGGGTCTACAACGCGTGGAACCTCGCCTACAATGTCAGCGTGATGATGGCGCGTCCCGAGGACCGCCTGCGCTGGGTGCAGAACGGCATCGCGCTGCTGCGCGACGAAGGCCTGCGCTTCAATCCGCGCGAGGCGCGCCTCTACCGCGAGCTGGCCTGGTTCTACCAGAACAAGGTCGGTGACGCGCTCGACACCGCGCACCTCGCCTACAAGTTCCACCTCGCCGGCCAGCTCGCGCCCTGCGTCAACGCCGATGGCACGCTGCGCGACACCCCGGAGAGCCGCACGCGCCTGGCCGGGCTGCGCCTGGATGCCGACCGCATGGCTGCCCTGGAGCGGCGCTTCGGCCCGCTCGACTGGCGCCTCGCCCATTCGCACGCGATCTACTGGGCGATCCAGGGCCTTGAACACGCCACCGGCCACGAACGCTTGATGTGCCGCCGCGCCGTTTACCAGCCGTTGCTGCTCAGCGTTTTCACCGGACGATTCTCCGGCGATCTCGCCGCGCAAAGCTGGCAGACCGCGCCGAACCCCGCGCTGGCCCTACCCGCGGCCGACTTCCTGGCCGAAACGTACCGCGAGTTTCCGTCCGCCAATATGCGGACCGTCGCCCTGCGCTTCCTGACACGCGCCACACGCGAGTTGCACCGGGCCGGACACACGGCGACCGCGCGGCAGCTCTTCGAACGGCTGCTCGCCCTGCTGCCGGCCGCCGCGCGGCCACCGTCATTTGAAGACGTGATCAAGGGATCGGAGAATGACCATGCACCTTTCTAAGCACGCCATGCCCGTGTGTCTCGCGCTGTTGGCCGCCGCCGGCATGCTGGCTGCCGCGGAACCGACGGAGGAGTCCCGCCTGCTGGCCGCCTGCCAGACCCTGCTGCAGGTCCCGCTGAGCGCCCCCGATCTGCGCGTGCTGGCCGACTTCGCGCGCACCACCGAGCAAGCCCCGGACTTGCGCAGCCGCGCCATGGCCGCTTACGCCGCCGCCGTGCTCCTGCAGGGCAACACCAACACGTTTGCGCGCGCGCAGCAGGTGCACCGGACAACCTTCCCCGACGATGCGGCGCTGCTCCCCCTCACGGCCGAGCAGTACACGGCGGCATGCGCCGACTGCGGCGGCGGCGGGCGGCGCGCCGGCACCGCCTGCCCGGCCTGCCTGGGACGCGGACACATCTTCAAGCTGAGCCCGCTGGTCCACACGCACTACACGGCCCTGCTCGAAGACATCGCCGCGCGCTGCCGGGACAACGCCGACTTCGCCGCGCGCTTCCTTGAGGCTTCCCGCGAAACGCGCGATGATGCGCGCATCGAACGCCTGCATGCGATCACCAATCAGTTCGCGCGGCGCCCGAACCTCGCGCCCGCGCTCGCCCTGCTCGATGACGGGCTCGCCAAACGCGCGGCCCGCCAGCTCGCGCAGGAGGAGCGCGAAGCCCGGCAGCGCGCCGAGCGCGAGGCCGCCGCCCTTCGGACGCTCGCGGAGGGGCCGGACCGCGCCCGCGCCATCCGCGCGCTGCGCGACCATCTGGCGGTGCACCCGAATGAGCCCGCCGCACTGGACTTGCAGGCCCTGCTCGAAGAGCTGGTGGCCAAGCAGGAGCGGCAGCGCCTGCTGCGAAACGTCTGGACCGCTCTGGCCGTGCTGTTGGGCCTCCTGGCCGCAGTCCCGGTCCTGCGCTTTCTGCTGGTCCGCCAGCACGTGCGGAAGGTCGGGCCGCTGCCCGGCATGGACCGCATCGACAAGACCGCCTTCACCGACCCGCTGAGCCTGACAGCCGAAGACAGCCGCGCCCGCGTGAAGCGCAAGACCGCGCGCATCCCGCCGCCAGACAGCACCGGCTCCACCGATTAGACGATCAGCATGCAGTCCCCGTAGCTGAAGAAACGATACCGCTCGCGGACCGCCTCGCGGTAGGCCTCCAGGATCAGTTCGCGCCCGGCCAGCGCCGCGACCATCATGATCAGCGTCGACCGCGGCAGGTGGAAATTCGTGAGCATCACGTCGGTCGCCTGAAAGCGGTAAGGCGGATAGATGAAGATGGTGCTGGAGCCGGCGGTCGCG
>MWEJ01000183.1 GCA_002071025.1 Verrucomicrobia bacterium ADurb.Bin070
CGCCGGCCCGCTCTTCACGGCCGAAGCCTCGAAAGATGGCGCCGCCTGGACCGTGCTCGGCACCGCCACGCTCAGTGGCATGCCCGGCACCGCGTTGTGGGGCGTGTTCCATCTCTCCTCCAACAACAATGACTTCCACCTCGCCTCCGCTTCCGCCGCCGCGTTCGCGGATCTGCCCCTGCCAGAGGTTCCCACCAACCTGGCCGCCAACGCCCCCACACCGACCGCAGTCACGCTGACCTGGACGAGCGTGCCCGGCGCCTCGGGTTATGTGATTGAACGGATGACGGAAACCGAGGACTTTGCCCAGCTCGCCGATGTCGCGGCGGCCACCGGCGCGAGCCAGACTTATACCGACACCGGCCTCAGTGCGGACACCGCCTTGGCCTATCGCGTGCGTGCCTACAACGGCTCGGGCAGCAGCGATTTTTGCGAACCGGTCACCGTGACCACCCCGCCCCCCTATCTCATGCTCACAGTCACCACCGCCGACACGGGCGGCGCCGACGCGACGTTGCAGCGCGACCTGGCGTCGATCCCTCTCGGCACCGGCGCCGTCGTCTCGACCGCCGGATACTTCTATGACGACGGCCTCTCCTGGTCCGTCCTGAGCAACGCCTGCAAGAGCTACCTGCGCTTCGACCTCACGGGGCTCCCGACTCCGATCAGTGCGCAGTTGGCCATGACCTTTGCCGACGCGCGGCTGTTTGAGCAGTACGGGTACTTTGACATCAACGCCGCGTTGCTCGCCGACTCCTCCGACACATGGGACGAGGCGTCCATCACGTGGGACAATGCCCCGCAAAACGCCACCAACTCCTACGGGTTCACCGGGACCGTGCGCCACCTCGGCAACCTGTACGAAGAACGGCTGCCCACCGCCGGCGAGGTCGTCCGGGCGCCACTGGATGCCGCCACGCTTTTCGCCAACCGCGGCGCCGACAACCGCGTCACGCTCGCGCTGTATCAGTATTACGGCGCCAGCACCGACTGGGCGTCGCGCGACCACGCGACGCTCGCCCCGCCCGCGCTCGAGTTCGCCTGCGTGAATCCGGCCCCGCTGCGGCCCGCGTTCCTGACCGCCACGCCGGGCCGTCTCTTCAGCATCCATTTGGATTGGACCGACGTCGCCACCAACGAAACCGGTTACGTGCTGGAACGCAGCGCGGGCGGCGGCGAGTTTGCCCAGATTCAGATGCTGCCGTCCGGCACGACAAACTTCACTGACGACACCACCCAACCGGACACGGCCTACGCCTACCGTGTGTGCGCCGTGAACGCCGCCGGAACGTCCGCCTGGTCGTCGGTTGCCACGCTCGCGACGCCAGGTGCCTTCCAAGCCTGGGGCACGGTCTGGGATGCCGGCGGCTTGGTCTCCTATTTCTCATGGGGCCTCAACTGGGATCTTGACCAGACGCCGCCGTTCGACGGCACCACACCGCTGAATTTCGCGTCCAGCGGCACCGTGGCGCAGGTCAACACCGAGGCGCGCGCCAGCGGCATCAGCCTGCACAGCAGCGAATCCTTCACGCTGCTCGACGGCAACGGCTCGCTGATCGTCGGCGCAGACGGCATCCGAGCCGTCAACCCGAACAGCGAGACATCGATTTTTTATACGATCGCCTCGGACATCACGCTCGCGGCCGACCAGGCCTGGGGCGTGACCAACAACGGCGCCGGGCTCACCACCCTGGTTGTCACCGGACCGGTCCAAGACAGCGACGCGGCTTTCGGCTTCACCAAGACTGGAGACGGAAGCCTGATCCTTGCCGGTGACAGCACCTACGACGGCGTGACGCGCATCACCGACGGCTCCGTGCGGGTGCAGCATGACCACGCTTTCGGCAGCACGGCCGGCGGCACGCTGGTAGAGGGATCCGCGTGGCTCGAACTCAGCGGCGGCGTCACCGTGCCCGAGCCGCTGACGCTCAGCGGCGGTTCGCCGGACGGTGCCCTACGCGCCACCGACGGCACCAACACGTGGAGCGGCCCGCTCACCGTTTCCGCAACGCCTCCGCTGCGCGCGCTGAACGAGGGCAGCCTGACCTTCGCGGGCGGCGTGGCCGCCCCTTCCGGGCTTACGCTCGCGCCGGATCCCGGCGCAACGCTCGCCGTTACCGGCGTCCCGCTCACGGCCGGCGGTTCCGCAAAGGTCACAGCGCAGGGCGGCGGGACCGTCGTCTTCGGAGCATCCAGCAACCTCTGGGGCACGCTGGAAATCGCCAGCACCACGGTGCGCACCGACGCCACCGACGTTTTCCCGCCCGGCTCGATCATCTTGATGGGGCGAAGCGACGCTCTCGACGCCACACTCGACCTGAACGGATTCGACCAGACGGTCGCCCAGCTCAAGCGCGGCACGACCGCGCCCGGCACCCGCATTGTGACCAGCGCCGCACCCGCCACGCTGACCATCGATTACAGCGGCTCGATGGCAATTTACTACGACGGTGTATTGAACGGCGCGGTCAGCGTGACGAAAACCGGCAGCGGAACTCTCACCCTGCTTGCCACCGGCCATGACACCAGCGGCGACTTCACCGTCAGCAACGGCACACTCCGTTTCTACAACGCCTTTCCAGTCATCGCCGACAGCGCCCGCCTCAGCATCACGTCGCCCGGAAAGCTCTACCTCCCGGCAGGCCTCGTCGAAACCGTCGGCGAGCTGGTCCTTGACGGCGGCCGCAAGTGGCAGGGGACTTGGGGCTCCTCGCTCAGCCCGGCTGACAATAAAGACGACGCGCACTTCGCGGGCGCCGGCATGGTGCTCGTCCCGTCCGGCAGCAGCACGGCCTGGGACGGCGGCGCACCTGTCCCGGACATCAACGCGCCGTTCAACTGGGATTACGACGATCTGCCCGCCCTCTATGACGGCTCGCGGACATTGGCTTTCGGCGTCGGCGGCCATCAGGCGGCGGTGAACACGAATGTCCACTTCCACGGTATCCTGCTCAACCGCGCCGCCGACTTCACGCTCGCTCCCGGCGGCGGCGCACTCACGCTCGGCGCGGGCGGTCTCAGCGCCGCGCTGCCCGGCGACATCCCCTTCACCTACACGGTTGCGGCACCGCTCGTGATGGCCGTGCCCCAGCTCTGGTGCGTGACCAATGCGGGCGCGGCGCAGACCACCGTCATCGTCACCGGCACGCTCTCCGACGGCGGCGCCGGCTTTCCGCTGGAAAAAGAAGGCATCGGCACCCTGTCCCTGGCCGGCGACAACCGCGCTTACGGCGGCGAGATCATCGTGCGCTCCAACAGCGTGCTGCGCGTCGCGCATGCGTACGGGCTGGGAAGCACCGGCACGCCGACCCGCATTCAGGCCGGCGGCCGGCTGGAAGTGGGCGGAAACGCGGCGGTCGCGGAACCGGTCATCCTGGAAGGCGACACCTCGGGCCCTGCCGGCGCCTTGTGCGGCGTCAGCGGCAGCAACCTCTGGAGCGGACCGATCACGCAAAGCGCACCCACGCGCATCCTCGCCAAAGAGGGCGGCACGCTGCTGTTCGCAGCGCCTTCATCCCCGAGCTACGACTTGTATCTCGCGCCCGAGGCGGGCGCCTGCGTGGCGCTCGCTGAGCGGCCGCAGCTTCTGGGTTCGCGGAAGCTCTGTGCCCACGGCGCAGGCACCGTCGCGATCGCCGTCACCGGCAACACCTGGAGCACGCTGGAGATCGGCGGGGCGGCCGTGCGGCTCGACGTTCCCGGCGCCTTGCCAGCCAACAGCATCGTCACGATGGGAACGATCGACACCCTCGACGCCACGCTGGACCTGAACGGCAACGACCAGACGGTCGCACAGCTCAAGCGCGGCGTGACCACGCCCGGGACCCGGACCGTGACCAGTGCCACACCCGCCGTACTGACAGTCAATCAGATCAGCAGCACCTATTACTGCGATGCAAGCTTCAGCGGGGCGCTCAGCCTCGTCAAAGCCGGCGCGGGAACACTCTATCTGCTGGGCACCAACAGCACCTATACCGGCGCCACCACGGTGCAGGCGGGCACGTTGCGGGTCTACTCGACCGCCAGCCTGGGCAAGAGCGCGCGCGTCACGGTCTCGGGCGGCGTCCTGCGACTCGGCAATACCGACAGCATCTCGGACGACGGCGATCTGATCCTTGCGGGCAGCGGCGCCAAACTCTATCTCGAACCCGGCATCATGGAAACCGTGCGCACGCTGCGCATCGGCGGCACGTTGATGCGGCGCGGCACGTACAGCGCGGATGCCGCAAGCGGCGCGCAAGTGATCGACCCCCTCCGCTTTGACGGCACCGGTGTCCTGCGCGTGTTGCGCGGCACGGAATCGGTCATCACCCTACGTTAGCGAACCGTCATGATCATCCCGGCGAAATAGGCGAGAGCCAGACGGGTGCCGTCAGACTGGACGTGCCAATTGTCAGGAAGGTTGTCATCTGTGAAGCTGCCGGCCACTGTTCCGCCGGTGCAGTGGATCAGCGTGTAGGTCTTGCTGGCCCGCAGGGCTGCGGGATTCGCGATCGTCAGCGAAACGTCGTGTAAAACCAGATCGCCCGCGACCTCAAGCGTGTCGCACGCGCCCGTTTCTGTGACGTCCACGGTCAACGCGCCGGAGAACGCTGTGGCCGGCAGCGCGAACGGTTCGGTGCGCCCGTCGCCTCCGAGTTGAATGGCCGTGAGAACGGCCAGCGTGCCGTTCGACACGGCGCCGCCGGCTCCCGACAGGACCGGGAGCGTCAGGGCCGAGCCCCCAAGGTCCAGCACACCGTCCACATTCACGCGCGCCGTCGGCTTCGAACCGTCAAACCCCTTGAGCGCGGCACCGTTCGCCAGCCTGACCGTACCTTCGGCAACATCCAACAAGTTTGAAAAGGTGTTCGCAGCGGCCAGCACCAACGTGCCGGAGCCGGTCTTATACAATGTCCCCTGCGGATTTGCGGCACGGTTGACGATCACGCCGTTTACGGTCAGCGCCATCCCCTCGTCGACATCGAACCTCCCGCCGCCGCCATGCAGCGTGACGCCGTACTTGTCGCTCAGCGTGACGTCTGCAATCGCCCGCAACGTGCCGCGCGTGGCAGAGCCGCCCAAGGTCAATCCCGCCGCTGCAAACGTCGTGCGCGCACCCAAACTCTTATCGTTGTTGACGATAACGGACCCGTTGGCGCAGGTCACGTTGCCAGCGAACGTGTTGGTGTTCAGCAGGGCCCATGAGCCCGTATCGGTGGAACTGCGAAAGAAAGTTTTTGCCGAATTCCCGCTGATCACGCCCCGGATCTCCCCCTCGCCGTACCCGCCGATCGTCGGATTGCCGCTTGCTGAATTGACATAGACATCACCGGTGATGATCAGCTTGCCGTTGGCGCAATTGACCCGCGGCCCGGATCCCGCGAACGTGATGTTGCCGGCCCAGACATTTGTGCCGCCAAAGTTGTCGAGCGAGCCGAGCGTCGACGGCGTCGAGCCGCCCGTGGTCAGCGATTTGCCTGTAACCGTCACCCCCCCTTGCAGGGCCAGGCCGGCACCGGGGTCCTGCGTCAAACCGCCTCCACCCAACGCCTGATCATGGGCGGCCACCAGCGCCCCTCCCTTGATGGACACACCACCGCTGAAGGTATTCGCCCCGCTCAGCACCCAGAGATTCGTGATGCCGCTCTTGACCACAGCCAGCCGGCCGCCGCCGCCACCGTCGCCGATCGCACCGGAAATGGCGTTCGTGGCCAGGTTGTCGAGTGCGCCAGTCAAGGTCAGCGTGGTGGTCATGCCGGCCCCGGACACCCCGGCGACCGCACCGCTGACGCGCAGAGGACTCTCGACAGAAGCAGCCTCCCCGCTGAACGTCACGGCGGCGCCATCACCCTGGATCAGCACCGGGCTGGCCACCGTATCGACGTGCGGTCCGTTATCGGCCAGCGTCTTGATGACACCGCCATCGGCCAGCAGCAGGCCTCCGCCTGTCAACGTGTAGCCGAAAGCCTGCGGATTGCCAAACGCGATCGTCGAAATCCCTCGGCCCGCGTCGACCGTGACGGTTCGTCCACCCGTCAGAGGAAAGCTGAAAAGCGCAGTATCTGCCGCTCCGGGCACCGTCGACGGCGTCCAGTTCGCCGCGACGGTCCACGCCCCGTCGGCATCCTTGTTCCATCCGACTTCCGCCGCTTGGAGCAGACTGCCGAAACCGACCACCAGCCCACCCGCCTTCCAGACTGATATCCGTACCCCGCGTGCGCACATTTCGACCTCCTAACGCCGTAAAGACAACCACCCCAAAAAACTCTAGTGACCACGCTGTACACGGTAACCGGACGCCCGCACAAAGACAACCCGGGAACTATGCACCCGGATTGCGGATCTATGCACTCGGATTGCACAAGCCTCCCGCATCTCAGGCGTGACCCCCGACCGGGTACGCCGCAAAACGGGCCACAAAAAGCATCCTGCTGGCCACCCCCGATAATCCGCGAATGTCGTCGCATGTCCATGCGCATCGGATACACATTTCAATCGCTGTTTTACAAGACCCGAACCTCTGCCTCTTCTATACTGTTCCTATAAAGGGGGTTTTTGTATGTTGTGCTCTCCGATCAACCGGCGCGGATTCCTACTGCGCGCCGCCGCATTCACCACCGTCGCCGGCACCGGCACCGCCGCGCGCGCCAATCCGGCTGCGCCGTCGGCCACCGTCACCCTGGGCGTCATCGGCAACGGCGGCCGCGCCACACAGATGCTGCCGGTTTTCCTGAGCCAGCCCG
Organism: Verrucomicrobia bacterium ADurb.Bin070; assembly: GCA_002071025.1. Taxonomy (GTDB): domain Bacteria; phylum Verrucomicrobiota; class Kiritimatiellia; order RFP12; family UBA1067; genus DUPH01. The sequence continues at coordinate 6,726 of MWEJ01000183.1, forward strand.
GCACGCGCGTCCTTGCGGTCTGCGACGCGGTGCGTGAACGGCGCGAACGCGCCAAGGCCACAGTCGATGCCTTTTACGGCAACGCCGACTGCACGGCCTACCGCGACTTCCGCGACCTTCTCGCTCGTACGGATATCGATGCCCTCTACATCGCGACCGGCGACCGCTGGCATGCGCGCCTCGCGATCTACGCCATGCAGGCCGGCAAAGACGTCTACTGCGAAAAACCGATCTCGCTCTCG
>MWEJ01000184.1 GCA_002071025.1 Verrucomicrobia bacterium ADurb.Bin070
CTTGTAGCCGTCCGGAATCCAGACGTTGTTGACGCAGGGCGAGCCCAGCGCCTTGCCGATGGCCGCCGCGATGCGCCGCGTGGCGATGGTGTGACGAATCCAGAAGTTGCGGATTTTCTTGTCGCGGCTGGAGAGCGAGAAACCGTTGAACATCGGGTGCGAGAAGAGAGTCGGGTTGAAATCCATGCCCAGCCCGTTCTTCTTGGCCCAACCGATCCAGCCCTTGAAGTGCTCAGGCTGCAGCGCGTCGCGGTCAGCCTTTTTGCCTTTTTCGAATTCGGCGTAACAGGCGTGCACATTCACGCGATGCGAACCGCCGACCAGCGAGAGCACAAACTCGATGTCGCCGCGCAATTCCTGCGGAGAGCGGGCGCGCCCCGGATAATTGCCGGTCGCCTGGATGCCGCCCGTGAGGTCGCCGTCCGGACACTCAAAGCCGCGCACGTCGTCGCCCTGCCAGCAGTGCAGCGAAACCGGGATCTTCCCCAATTTTTTGAGGGCCGCTTCCGCATCGACCCCCAACTCCGCATACCGTTCGCACGCGAGTTTAAATGTCGTCTCAATGCTCTTTTTGCTCATGGACACCCAGCTCCTCTCTGGTTTCCGCCGTGAACGGAAACGGATTCACCTCGCACCGGCCCCGGGCGGCGATCGCGCCCCCTTCCCGGCATCTTTAAAATAATGGGGTATCATACACCCCGAGCCCGATGAATTCCAGTCGGAATGTCAGTCGGACTATCTGTAAGGGATCGTGGATGAAGCGCCGGTCACTCGAACCGGATCGAGGCTGACCGGCCGTGCGCGTCGAGCCCCTCAACGGCGGCAAAGGTCTCGATCGACGCGCGGGTCTCTGCCAGATCGGCCTCGGTAAACTCAACGAAGCTGTGGCGGCGCCTGAAGTCGTCGGCTGTCAGACCGTTGAACATCCGTGCCGCACCGCCGGTCGGCAGCACATGGCTGGGGCCGGCCACGAAATCACCGGCCGGCTCGGGCGTCCAAGGGCCCACGAAGACCGCGCCCGCCGCCCGCACGTCGTTGAGCCAGCTCCGCGCGTCGCGCGTCAGGATCTCGAAATGCTCCGGCGCGAAGCGGTTGATCAGTTCCATCCCCTGCTTAAGATCCGGCACGACCGCCAGCAGAATGCCCTGCCGCTGCAGCACGCGCTCGACCGTGTCGGCGCGCGACAGTCTCGGCGTCTGCCAGACGATCTCGTCACACACGGCCTCCGCGAATGCCTGCGAGTGGGTGACCAGCAGCGCCTTCTCGTGTCCACTGCCGTGTTCGGCCTGCGAAAGCAGGTCGGCCGCCACCCACGCCGGATTTGCCGAATCGTCCGCCAGCACCGCGATTTCGCTGGGACCTGCCACCTGGTCGATCGCCACATAGCCGTAGACCTGGCGCTTGGCGGCGGTCACGTAGGCGTTACCGGGGCCCGCGATCTTCTGCACCGGCCGCACGCTCTCCGTGCCAAACGCCATGAGGCCGATCGACTGGATGCCGCCCACCCTGTAAATTTCCGTCGCGCCAGCGATTTTGAGCGCATAAAGCAGAACCGGATTCACCTGCTTGTCCGGGCCGCACGGCGTGCAGGCGATAATCTCACGCACGCCGGCCACCCGGGCCAGCGTCACGGTCATCACCGCCGTGGAGGCGAGCGGCGCTGTGCCCCCCGGCACATACACGCCCACGCGGTCCATCGGCGAATAGAACTCGCCGGCATATCCACCCTGCGGTGTCCGCAGGTGCCACGGCTCGCGCAGGCCCGCCTCGGCAAACCGCCGCACGCGCGCGTGGGCGTCTTTGACGGCGCGTTTCACGCTCGCCGGCACCGCCTTGACTGCCGCAGAGATCTCAGCGGCAGGCACCCGTAGCTCCTCGGCCGTCAACACGGCACGGTCAAAACGCTTGGCCGCCGCGAGCACCGCCGCGTTGCCACGCGCGCGCACATCCGCCAGCACCTCGGCGGCGGCCGCCTCGGCCTCCGGCGCGAAGGCCGGCCGCGACAAGAAGGCCTCCACCTCGGCGCCGGGCCGTTTAACCGACCACGCGGCAAGGACCGGCAACGTCACCGCCGGGGGACACGGCACCTTCGAAATGACACGCTTCTTAGCCATGCAGCGCTCCTGCGTCATCAGTGCCCGCCAGCCTTTTTCTCATCTTTCTTGTCGGCTTTCTTGTCATCCTTTTTGGCGTCGCTCCCCTTTTCCGGCGCGGCCTCAAACGCAAAGCCGATACTGGGCACCGGACGGCCGAGTTTGTCGCCCATGCGCTTGCTGATCATGGCGAACGCATCATCATACGCCTTCACGCGGGCCTCCTCTTTGGCGATGTCGTCCTCAGACTCCTTGCCCTTTTTCTTCTTGCTCTCCTTCTCCATCTCCTCAAGCTGCTTCTCTGCCGCGCGCTCCTCCAACTGCGCCTTGCGCTTATCCGCCTTCTCGCGGTCGCTGAAGTCGGCCCCGACCTTTTTCACCGACCGCGGCTTGATGCGATTGCCTTGGAACGGGAGCTTGTTCTCCTTGTTCGCGTCCCACTCTTTCTTGGCGTCGGCCGCCGCCGCCTGATAAACCGCCATCTCTTCCTTGATTTCTTTCTGGATCGCAGCGTACTCCTCGCGCGACATCACCTCAAACGCAGTCAGCCCGCGCATGTCGGTGATCTGCACCACGCTGACCATCTCGGCGCGCGCCACACCGGCCGCCACGCACATTGCCAACCCCAGCCATCCTGTCACACGCATCATACCCGGCCTCCTTTCACACGCGGCGAGCAGACGGTCCGTCGCCGGCCTCCGCGCATGCACCCTGTTCCCTGAACCCAAACCGTTATTTTTCGCCCGGCACCCACTCCTCGGAGAAACGCGCCACGCGGCGCGGCGCTGTCGCAGCCGGCTGCGCCGGGGTCGACGCAGGCGCGCGGCGCGGCGCTGTCGCAGCCGGCTGCGCCGGGGCCGACGCAGGCGCGCGCCGCGGCGCTGGCATCGCGGCGGGCTTCGTTTCGCGAGCGGGCGCAGCGGGTGCCACAGGCACCTCCGGGCGCAGCGCAGCGGCAGGCTCGGTGTCCGCCCGTGTGGGCTCCGGCTGCTCCGCTTTCGGCGCACGTTCCGCCGTTTCCTGCACGCCGGCCGCTGTGTCGCGCGGCGCGGCAGTGACGGGCGGCTCATGCCGCGGCGAGCGGGCCGATTCCTGGCGGCGCTCCCCGCGCGGCTGCTCCGTGTGCGGCTGCTCCGCACGCGGTCCGCCGCCATCATGACGCGGCGGTTTGGGCGGAAGTTTGGCCAGCAGCGGATCGTCGTTTTGGAGCACGGTGCACTTCAGCTCCTCGCCGATGAACTTCTCGATGTCCGGAATGATGAACGACTCGTCCTCGTCCGCAAACGAGATCGCGGTGCCGGTTTGGCCCGCGCGCCCCGTGCGGCCGATGCGATGCACATAATCTTCCGGCTCATAGGGGAAGTCAAAATTGACCACGAAGCCGATGTCATCGACATGCAGGCCGCGCCCCGCGACATCGGTCGCCACCACCGTGCGGATCTTCCCCTCGCGGAAATCTTCCAGCACGCGCAGGCGGCGGTTCTGGTTGACATCTCCGCTCAGCATCTCGCAGCGGATCCCGCGGCGCGCGAGACTCTCGGCCACATCTTCGGTGGTGTTACGCCGGTTGCAGAAGATCAGCATGCGCGAATCCGGATACTGCTGGATCAGATTGTAGAGCACCGTGAACTTCTCGTTTGCGGTGACCACGTAGACGATCTGCTTGACCATCTTGGTGGCGACATGCTCCGACTCCACCTCGACCTTGACCGGCGCCTCCATCCACTGTGAAGCCAAGCGCATCACCGCATCGTCCAACGTCGCGCTGTACAGCATGGTGCTGCGCTTCTCTTTGGGCGGCAGGCGGTTCACGATCGACCGCACATCCGGGATGAAACCCATGTCCAGCATGCGGTCCGCCTCGTCGATGACGAGGGTGTCGACTTTGGAGAGGTCCACGACGCGCGAGCGCACGAAATCGAGCAGGCGTCCGGGCGTGGCGACCAAGAGATCGACCGGTGCGTCGGTCACCTCGCGCTTCTGGCGTTCGTAGTCCATGCCACCATAGACGGCCAACGAGCGCAGGTTACAGTATTTGCCGATATTGGCGGCGTCCTTGCAGATCTGGATCACCAACTCGCGCGTTGGCGCGATCACTAACGCGCGGGGCGCACCGCCTTTTTCATGGCGCGCCTCGGGCGTCCGCAGATAGCGCGTGAGGATCGCGACCAGAAAGGCCGCCGTCTTGCCGGTGCCCGTCTGCGCCTTGCCGGCGACATTCTTGCCGGCCAGCGCGTGCTCCAGGCTGAGCGCCTGGATCGGCGTGCAGTATTTGAAGCCCATGTCGCAGACCGCGTGCAGCAGTTCAGACGGCAGGTCAAAGTCATGGAAGCGCTTCTTGCCTTCAGCCGGCTCCACCGGATACTGGTCCAGCGTCCAGGCCGCGTGTTCGGCAAGCCGCTGGGCAACATCGGCCTCGGCCAACGCGCCTCCGGGGCGGCGGGCCTTGGGATCGGTGTTCATCCGTCCGCCGCGCTCCGCATCGCGGCCGCGCCGCTCTTTGGCGTTCGGGCGCGCGACCGCACGCGCCGACGGCGCCGTCGCGGCCGGCCCCCCCTTGCGTTCGCCGCGCGGCTCTTCTCGCCTCGAACGGGGCGCGTCGCCGCGCGGCCCCCCTCCTGCCCCTGGGCCACGCCGCCGCCCGCCCTCGCCCCGTGGCGGCCGGTCTGGGCGCCGTCCGCCTTCCGGCGGCGCGCTACGTCCCGGAGCCGCCGCCCCCGACTGTCCCTTCCCGCGCTGCGGCGTCGCCGCACGATCCCGCGCGGAGCCGGCCTTGCCCTTGGCGGGCTCGGTTTTTTTGGCCGCTGGAGCACTGCCCAGCAACTTGCCGGCGAGTTTTTTGAGTAAACCTAATGGCATAAGATCACTGACCTGATAAACACAAAATGCGGACACCCGCGAGAGGCGCCCGCACATTCGATGGGATGTGAAGAATCAAACGATTAGCGCTTCGAGAACTGGAAGCGCTTGCGGGCGCCGGGCTGACCCGGCTTTTTGCGCTCCTTCATGCGGGAATCGCGCGTCAGGCATCCCGCCTTCTTGAGCACCTCGCGCAGGTTCGCGTCAGACGCAACCAGCGCACGGGAAAGACCGTGACGAATCGCGCCCGACTGCCCGCTGATCCCGCCGCCTTTGGCCGAAATCAACACGTCGTACTTGCCTTCCATCCCGGTCAGGGCGAGCGGCTGACCCAGATACTGGCGCAGCGCATCGCTGTGAATGTAGTTTTCGATCGCCACGTCGTTCACGGACCACTTGCCCGATCCCGGAACCAGACGCACGCGTGCGACTGCTGTCTTCCGGCGGCCGGTGCCTGCTGCAATTTCTTTCGCCATCTTCGTCAACCTTCTCGTTGGAATGATTGGAATGTTAGAACGCCGCCGCAACAGGCATCTGCGCCGCATGCGGGTGCTCCGCACCGCGATAGACCCGCACCCGGGTCATCAGCTTGCGGCTCAGCGTGTTCTTCGGCAGCATACCCCAAACCGCCTCCAGAATCACGCGGTCAGGGTGCTGTTCCAGCATGGTCCGCGCGGAGAAGCGCTTCAACCCGCCGCGGTAACCGGAATAGCGCTGATATTCCTTCTGATCGAGTTTGCGCCCAGTCAAACGGACCTTCTCCGCATTGACCACGATCACAAAATCGCCCGTGTCCACGCTCGGATCAAACGTGGGACGGTTCTTGCCACGCAAGGTGTTCGCGATGCTCACAGCGAGCCGCCCCAGCGGCTTGTCGGTCGCGTCCACCAGTTGCCAACTGCGGGCCGTGCCCGGATCCTTCGGTACAAACGTCTTCGTCATGGTTAACCTGTCTCTTCCTTCTTCGCGAAAAATGGTTTTTAAGATTACCCGATCATTTGCGGACTGTCAACGGGCAAGTTTACGGTTTTTTGGGTGCGGGTGCGCGGTGTGCTGAGTGGTTCTGGGTGTGGCTGGGTAGTAGCTCTGGGTGTAGCTGGGTGGCTCTGAGTTTTTTCTGGGTATTCCCGCCCAGCACCACCCGTTTCACCCAGCATCACCCGGCGCCACCTGCCCGCTGCGCTCGCCTAGCTTCCAACCGCGCGTTCGTCAGGCGCTCCCTGAGCCCCCCGCCCTCCCGGAACGCCTCTTCCCGCTGCTTCAGGAACCGCTCCAGCAGATACCGGCACTGGTGGATCAGGCAGACCGCGATGTTGGCCACGACCTCATCCGAACGGGTCTCCACAAACTCCCTGAAAGCCTCGTAACCGACATCAGGCTCGCGACTCTTCGCGCGGACAAAAACCGCTTTCTCGGAGTCCTTCTCCCAAACCGCCAAGCCCCGCGTGGCCAAGTAGTCGCGGTAATCCTCCAGCAGTTCTCCCAAACTGGCCCGTGCGACATTCACCAGTTTCAGCTCGGTCTCCTTCGAAGTCACCGCCGCCTCGACACCCTCGATGATGTTCTGCTTGCCTGACCTCGCCGCCTGCACCATCTGGTCGACCGTACGATCACCTTTTCTCAGGAACCGCTCGCAAAAACGGAAGGTGAGCCGGTAGATGATGTCGGCCTTTTTGTAGGCCAGCAACTTCCGCGGATCGCCCGGGCTCTTCAGCAACCGGTCGCTCATCCCGCGCCTCCTGTCGTAGTTTGGGTGTGATGGGTAGTAGCTCTGGGTGTAGCTGGGTGGCTCTGAGTTTTTTCTGGGTATTCCCGCCCAGCATCACCCATCACACCCAGCACCACCCAGCCATACCCAGCGCCACCCAGCCATACCCAGCGCCACCCAGCCATACCCAGCGCCACCCAGCATCACCCATCACACCCAGCCATACCCAGCGCATCACCCGACGCCACCCGGCGTCACCAGAGCCGCC
>MWEJ01000185.1 GCA_002071025.1 Verrucomicrobia bacterium ADurb.Bin070
AGGAGTTGAACCTGCAACCTTCTGATCCGTAGTCAGATGCTCTATCCAATTGAGCTAGAGGCGCTCTTGAAAACGTGTTTAAAGATAGCAGAAAGCCTGCCGCGTGCGCAAGGGCTAATTCGAACTAATTTTTACTTCAAATCATTGAACATCTGAAACGCTTCTGCCGGCTTTAGCCCCTGGTGCACGACCGCACCCACCGCCTGAATCATCGCCGCCGGCTTCTCCGACTGGAAAACGTTGCGCCCCATGTCCACGCCGGAGGCGCCGCTCTGGATCGCCCGGTAGGCCAAGTCCAACGCCTCCAGTTCAGGCAATTTCTTGCCGCCTGCGATCACGATCGGCACCGGACAGCAGGCCACGACCTTTTCGAAGCCCTCGGTGTAATAGGTCTTCACGATGTTCGCGCCGTTCTCCGCGCAGAGCCGCGAGGCCAGCCCGAAGTAGCGCGCGTCGCGCGCCATGTCCTTGCCCACCGCCGTGACGCCCATCACCGGAATGCCGGACGCCTGTCCGGCATCGACCGCCTGGTAAAGGTTCGCCACGGTCTCGGCCTCGGTGGCGGCGTCGCCGACCGACACCATCACCGCGATGGCCGAGGCGTTGAGTTTCACCGCATCCTGAATATCGATCACCACGTTGTGATTGAGTTCGGTCAGAATCGAGGTCCCTGCATCGGAGCGCAGGCAAACCGGTTTGCGGCTGGTCGGCGGCACCAGCGCCCGCAGCACGCCGCGCGCGCACATCAGGCAGTCCGCGTGCTCGATCAGCGGCACGATGCTGAGGTCGATGCGTTCGACGCCCGAGGTCGGCCCCATGATAAAACCGTGGTCAAAAGCCAGCATCACGGTGCGTCCGGTGGCCGGGTTGAAGATCCGGCTCAAGCGGTCCTTCATGCCCCAGTCGAGATTGTTCGACCCCTTGAGAAAAAAGCCGTCAGTCCGTTGCGCCACGCCGACCCCGTACTCCCTGCCGTCGCGGATATCATCTAAATCTGCCATGATTCTCTCCTTTTAACATGATGCCTTGACCGCCGCCGCGAAAGCCGCAAAAATGCAGGCCATCGACGCCGCGCCGGCGTCGCGCGGCCCGATCGAACGGTCGCCGAGATTTTTCGCGCGACCGAATTTGGCGCGCATCGCGCAGGTGGCTTCCGCCCCCTGCTCCGCTGCCGCTGCCGCCCGCTCCAACATCGTGCCGACGCCTTCAGACTGAGCAGCCAAAAGCGCCTCGGTCGCAGGGATCAGCGCGTCCATCAGCGTCTTGTCGCCGACTCGGGCGCGCGTGACAAACCCCAGCTCTTCGAGCCCGCCGTTGAAGACTTTGGCCAACTCGGCCGCGTCTAACTCGGCGGCCCCCTCGGGCGCGGTGTCGCTCATGCCTTGCAACCAAGAGCCGTATAGCGTGCTCGTGGAGCCGCAAGCCTCGTTCTGCAAGGCCTCGCTCAGCGCCTTGAGATACCCTTTGAAATCAGCGCCGCCGGCTTTGGCCATCGCCTGAAACGCCGTGACGATGGCCGTTCCGTGGTCCCCGTCGCCGCCGGCGGCCGCATCCAGTTCGGAGAAGCGCTTCTCCCCCGCGCGGATCGCCTCGCCCGCCGCCGCGATCATCTCTTTGAAACGCTGAAGCGTCAACATCATGTTTGTTCCTGGTTTCAGGTTTCCGGTTCCCGGTTCCTGATTTCTGACTTCTGAACGCTGACCGCTGATTGCTGGTTTCAGGCGGTCCAGTACGGCGTGCGTGCACGCGCCTTGAGATACTCCTGATGGTCCGCGTCGAGCTTGCACAGGATCATCTGGAAACCGGCCATCTCCTGCACGGTCAGATACTCCCCGCAGGCGCCGGGCGTGACGTTGATGCCCTTTTCGGCGAGAAGCTGCGCGGCTTTGCGGTAAACGACCAGCATCTCCATCAGCGTGGTCGCGCCGACACCGTTGATGATCAGCAGGGCCGTGTCGCCGGCCTTGACGCCGGTCGCCTGCATCAGCGGCGCAATCATGCGGGAAGCGGTCTCGTCGGCCGTGAGGATTTTGCTGCGGCCACCGCCGGCCTCTCCGTGCTGGCCCATGCCGATCTCCATCTCGTCATCCGGCAGGACCGCGATCGTCCCGCCGTTTTGCGGATGCGTGCAGCCGGTCATGGCCACCGCCAACGTGGCCATCTGGCGGTTGAAGCGCTCGCCGATCTCCACGACCTCTTCGAGGCTCTTGCCGGCTTCAGCCGCCGCGCCGATCACCTTGTAGAGCGGGATGCAGCCGGCCAGCCCGCGCTTCTCCTCCGGGTCGATATCAATGCCAGCGCTGATGTCCTCGTGCGTGACGATCTCGCAGACCTTGATGCCCTCTTTCTGCGCGTCGCGCAACGCCTTGGAGGCGCTCATGCGGTCGCCGGCATGGTTCAACGTAACCAGCACAATGCCGGCCTCGCGCTTGAACAGGCGCAGCGCTTCCAGCAGCTTCGGCGCACCCGGCGCGGCAAAAATATCGCCCACCACGCTCGCGTCCAGCATGCCTTCGCCCACAAACCCGCTGAGCGCGGGCTCATGTCCGGCGCCGCCCAGCGTGACAATCGCGACCTTGCCCTCGTCCTTCGGCGTGGCGCGCACCACAATCTTTTCGTTCACGAGTTTGACCTTGCCCTTGTAGCACAAAGCCAAGCCCTCCAGCAATTCCTTGGTCAGGTTCGCCGGATCATTGATAAACTTCTTCATCGCCATAACAAAACTCCCTTACATCATTTGCACATACTCGACCGGAATGCCGCCGTCATACACGAACGCGATCTTCATCGTCGGGAACGCGGTGACAGGCCACAACACGCTCTTGCCCAGTAGCGCCTTCTCGATGTCCTCGACAATATAGGCCACATGCGTTTCATCCTGAATCGCGGCCGCCATCGGGCTGTCCGGCTCGAAGTAGAGGAATTCGACCTTGTACGGATGCTTGTCGGCTTCGGTGATCCACACCTTCAGCGGCTCGATGAAGATCATGTCTTCCAGCTTTTCAAACACCGGAATGCCTGTGTGATGGTACGTCATCTTGTTTCTCCCTTGTTTTACGTGTCTCGTCTCGTTTGAGCCTTACAGCGCAGTGCCCGGCACTGAGAAACGCAACCCCGGGTTGTCATGGAAGGTGGCGTACTCCGTCACAATGGCGCCCTCTTTGCCGGCCTGCATGAAATGCCAGGTCTCGGGTCCCGCCAGCTTGTACACTTTGCCGTCGGCCTCCCACTTCTCGACGTGCACGCACTTGAGATGCGGAATCTGAAGTTTGGACAGCATGGCCTTGGCCTCCGGGAACTGATCGAGGTTCGGCTCGCCGACCTCGCTGAACCCGTACACATAGCCGTGGCGCACCTGCCAGCTCTCGATCTTGCAGCGGATCGGTTTGCCGTCCTCGTCTTTCGTCGGCAAATGCCGGTGCTCAGGGATGTTCTGGCCGGGGAGCAGATAGATCTCGTGGCCAAAGTATCCCTCAGCCTTCTCATTGCACCAGAACACGCCGCCCATGCCAAACGCCGTGAAGTCGCCTTTGCCGAAATCCACCGCCCAGAACGGTCCGTCCGGGCGCTTCAGCTCGGCATAGACCGGCACGTCGAATGTAGTCATCAAATCATAGTACGCCTGCTTGGCTTTCGCCGTGTCGAATTTGCCGTCCTTGTAAAAATCCTCGTTCTTCATGTGCGTTGTCTCCTTGTTCCCCTTGCATCCACAGCACGGGCTCGCGCAGCCCGCCGTCAACCCCATCAGCCCCGCGCCCAGCCCGGCGGCCATCAGGCCGGTCAACATCGAACGCGTCAAAATCATCTGCTTCATGGTCGTTCCCTTTCCACCTGGCCGCATCGGTCCCGATGCCGCCCGTTAGACACACTGAATCGTATAGGAGTTCAGTTTAGCCAAATCCGCCGACCGTGTAAATCCGGAACTCATCCCAACCGGCGATAGACCGCTTGATGGAACCGCATGCCTGTGTTACAGTCACCGCATAACCTCTGGAAGGACCGATGAAAGGCCTGCTCCAAAAGACACCTAAGGTGGTTCTGTTCCTGGCGACCAATGAAAAAGCGGGGCGCGACAAGCTGCAAGGCATCCTGCGCTATGTCCGCCTCCATACCCCCTGGACCATCCACCTGCTGGAAAACCGCATCGGCGAGCAAAAGCTCGGCGATCCGCGCGCCTGGGGCGCGACCGGCGTGATCGTGGCGCGCATGCCCGACTCCATCCGGACGGTCGCGGACGCCGCCCTGCCGACCGTCGTGATGGACTCGCGCCTGCTGTATGCGGAGCGTTTGCCGCAGGCTTCCTTCGTCACCAGCGATTCCTCCGCCATCGGTCATGCGGGCGCGGAATTTTTTCTCAAACGCGGCTTCGCCCACTTCGCCTATGTGGCCGACGCCGAAGAGTGGGATTGGTCCACGCTGCGCTATCAAGCCTTCAGCGAGCGCTTGCAACAGGCCGGCCATGCCTGTGAGCTGTACGGCACGGTCTCCAAACTGGAGCGCTGCGACTGGACTGTCGACCAGCAGCGGCTGGCCCGCTGGCTGCTCGCGCTGCCCAAACCGGTCGCCATTCTGGCCGCACACGACCGCCGCGCCCGGCAGGTGCTTGAGACCTGCCAGCTCGCGGGGCTGGACGTGCCCGGTGACCTTGCCCTGCTCGGTGTCGACAACGAAGAGATCTTGTGCGAGAACACCACGCCCACCCTCTCCAGCATCCAGCCCGATTTCGAGGCGGGCGGCTACGAAGCCGCGCACCTGCTGGAACAGCTCATGCGCCGTACCCTGCGCACTCCGCAGACCCTCTTTTACGGGGTCAAGCAAATCGTCGCGCGCGAATCCAGCCGCCCGAGCCACCTGTCTGACAGGCGCTTTCTGAAGGGCCTTGAATTCATCCGTTTGAACTCCGGCGCGAACATCGGCGTGCCTGACATCGCCGGTCACATGGGGGTGTCGCGACGCATGGCCGAGATGCTGTTCCGCAAATTCACAGGACACTCGATTCTCGATGAGATCCGCCAGACGCGCCTCGCGCGTCTCAAGACGTTTCTGCTCGAAACCACCCTGCCCATCGGCCAGATCAGCGTGCAGTGCGGCTTTCAGACCGAAATGCACGCCAAGCGCGTCTTCAAGCAGTACACCGGCCAGACCATGCGGCAGTTCCGCCGCACGCTGGGTCAGTAATGTCAGCTCAGACGGATCTTGCCGGCCAGACGCATCAGGCAGATCGTTGACGCAACCGAGACCGCACACAGCACACCGCCGAGCAGCAGCGCACCGTACAGCAGGTTCCCGATGCCGAACAGCGCGGTCCAGACCGCCAGACACCCGACCATCATGCAGAGCAGGCCAGTCGGCACATCCCACCCCGCTGCCGTCTTGGGCAGGTCCGAGGCCGCTTCGACCTTGCGCCAGCCTGGTCCGCCCGCGCGGATCTTGCTGCAGAAACGCGCCAGCACCTCCTGCTTTTCAGGCGGCGTCAAGTACGTCACCGCGAGCCAGCCCGCGGTCGTAAGCAGAATGCCGACCACCAGTTTCCAGGCGCTGTAGTCCATCACGTTGAATAACCCGGCGTCGCGCATCGCGGCCTCGAGGCCCACCGGCCCCGCCCCCCATTGGAAGAAACAGGCGACCGCAAAAGAGATGACCATCGCCGAGATCTCGCTCCAAGCGTTGATGCGCCACCAGAACCAGCGCAGAATATAGAGCAGGCCGGTGCCCGCGCCGATCTGCAGCAGGATGTCAAACGAATCCTTGGCATTGCGCATCCAGAGCGCAACCAGGCCGGACAGAACCAGCAGCGCCAGCATGGTGCCCCGACCCACGGCAACCGCCTGTTTCGGCGTCAGGTCGCGCTTCACAAAGCGCGCATAAAAGTCCTGCACCACGTAGGAGGAACCCCAGTTCAAATGCGTCGCGATGGTGGACATGTAGGCAGCGATCAATGACGCCACGATCAGCCCCAGCCAACCCTTCGGCATCGTGGAGATCATGCCGGGATAGGCGATGTCGTTGCGCAGGAACTGGTCGTCCACCTTGGGGAAGGCCCGCGCCAGACTGCCCACGCCGGCGGCGTCGGCCTTGCGCTGGCGGACCTGCGCGCGCGCTTCGGCCGGCATCCGCTCCTTGGCCGCCGCATACTGCTCAACCACCGCCGCGTTCTCGGCCAGCCAGGCGCGCGCGGCCTCCTGCTCGGCCGGGGGCGTCATTGGGAACTGCACCAGAGAAACCAGCGCCACAATAATCCACGGCCAGGGGCGCATCGCGTAGTGCAGGAAATTGAAGAGCAACGTGGCCCCCACCGCATTCTTCTCATCCTTCGCCGACAGCATGCGCTGCGCGATATAGCCGCCGCCGCCCGGTTCGGCCCCGGGATACCAGACGTTCCACCACTGCACCGCGACCGGCAGGATCAGGACCGTCATCAGCGCCGAAACGCCGCCCGCGCCCGACGGGAACATCGACATCTTGGCCTGCACGTCGGCATTGGCGAACAGCTCCTTGAGCGATGAAATCCCGCCGACATCCGCCGAGTTGACCGCATACACCGCCGCGAAAACCGCGCCGACCATCGCGATCGAATACTGATAAAAATCGGCCCAGATCGAACCGGTGAGCCCGCCGAGCGTGGCGTAGACCGCGACGCCGGCTGATGCGCAAAGCAGCGTCATGACCGGTGACAGCCCGAACATCACCTGTCCGATCTTGATCGCGGCCAGCGACACCGTCGCCATGATCATGATGTTGAAAAAAACGCCGAGGTATAGCGCGCGGAAGCCGCGCAGCACGGCGGCCGGCCGGCCGCTGTAACGAATTTCATAAAACCCCAAATCGGTGTCGAGCGCCGAGCGCCGCCACAGCTTCGCGTACACGAAGACGGTCATCATGCCCGTCAGCAGGAACGCCCACCAGGCCCAGTT
>MWEJ01000186.1 GCA_002071025.1 Verrucomicrobia bacterium ADurb.Bin070
GCGGGACCGGCGCCGGCACTCGCGCCGCCGCCGCCTTCCGCGCCGCCACAACCGCGCGCGGCGCCTGCACGGTTGGCGGTTCCCGAGCCGCAGCCCGCGCGCACGGTACCGCCCGCGCCGCAGGAGCAGAACGCGGTCGAGCGGGCCGTGGCCCAAGCGTGGAACTGGTTCACCATCGGCGAGGCGTACCGCAAACCCGGCGAGTCGTGGGAGTACGCGGCGGCGACCCACTGGCTGCTGCGCACAGGCATCCTGATCGTTCTCGCAGGCGTCGCCTTTTTCCTCAAGTATTCGATCGAGAAGGGCCTGATGGGTCCGCTCGGGCGCGTGGTCCTGAGTCTGGCGACCGGCGTGGCGCTGATCGTTTTGGGCGTGCGCCTGCTCTTCAAGAAGTATCACTTGCTGGGCCAGGGCCTTGTGGGTGCCGGCTTCGTGATGCTCTATTTCGCCTTCTATGCGGCCTCCATCCTCTATCACCTGATGCCCCAGCCCGCGGCCTTCGGCCTGATGGCCTGCGTGACCGCCGCGGCCGGCACCCTCGCGGTGCTCTACCGGTCGCTCGGCATCGCCCTGCTCGGCGTGGTCGGCGGCTACGCCACGCCGCTGATGCTCGGCGGCTCCTCGGCGAATCCGCTCTTCTTCTATGCGTATGTGCTGGCGCTGGGCGCCGGCGTGCTCGGCATCTCGTGGGTGCGCCGCTGGCCGGTGCTGAACGGACTCGGCATGCTGGCCGCCTACGGGCTGTCGTTCCTCTTCTGCTCGCGCCACGCGACTGCCGACCAGCTTTTCAACGACCTGCTCTTCACCTCGGGTGTGCACCTGCTCTACCTGCTCTCGGTGATCGTGCTACACCTGCGCACGCAGCTCAAGACCGGCGCGTTTGAATGGACCGCGCTCAGCCTCAACGCCGCGATCTACTGGACCTGGGCCTTTCTGCTCTTCAAGCCGGTCTACGGACGCCAAGGTGCGGGGCTGGTCGCTCTCGCCGTGGCCGCCGTTTATGTGGCACTGGTCTATGCCTGCATCCGCCGCGCCGTGCTGGACCGCGCCGCGCTTACGCTCTTCGTCGCGTTCGCGGCGGTCTTCCTGGCCATGAGCCCGGTCTTCATGCTGACCTCGCACTGGCTGACTTTCGCCTGGTGCCTGCAGGCGCTGGCCATGCTCTGGATCGCGCAGCGCGCCGGACAGCCTTTTCTCGTCAAGGCGGCCGTCGCGCTCTTTGCGCTGGCCTGCGCGCGCGGATGGGTGATCGATCTCCACCACTTTTATCACGCGTTGCGTCCCTGGCGTTTGACCGGCGCCGCCTTCTGGCAGGCGACGGGACTGCGTGTCCTTCTCTGCGGCGTGTTGCCCGTCACACTGACCGCGGCGTGGCGCCTGGTGCGTACACACCGCCATGCCGCCAAGATAACGGGCCTGGTGCTGCTGCAGGTATGGCTACTGTTCACGCAGGAGGCCTGGCTGCTGGCGCGCGTGTTCGCCCCTGGATTCCGCAGCGGTGCGGTGACGCTGGTCTGGACCCTCTTCGCCTTCGCGCTGCTGTTCGCCGGCATCCGCCTGCGCGGGCGCTGGCTGCGCTGGTGCGGGCTGGCGCTCTTCGCGCTGGCCGTGTTCAAGCTGCTGGTCTCCGACCTCGACGGCCTGGCCACGCTCTACCGGATCATCGCCTTTATCTCCACCGGCGTGCTGCTGGTGCTGGGATCGTTCGTGTATTTGACCTATAAGCCGCTGTTCGAGACGGACGATCACACCGATCCGGACAGGTAGGAGAGACTGTTTATGCGTATGTTGCTCTGTGCGGGAGGGTGCGCGGCCGCGCTGAGTCTGGCCGCCGCAGACGGCGCGCGGGTGACGCGCGCGATCCTGGGCGAAGCCGCCGCCACGGCGGTGGTCGCCGTGCCGTTGGACGGCCCTGTGTTCGCCCACACGCAGCCGCAGTGGGCCGACCTGCGCGTGACCGATGCCGATGGACGCGACATCCCGCGCGCCGTCGAACCTGAACGCGCTTACCGCTTTGAGGAGCGCCATGTCGAGTGGCCGGCGCTCCTCAAAAGCGTCGAGCAGCTTCCCGACGGCGGGCTCGCCGTGGTGTGCGAGCTGGAGGGCACCAACGCGCTCACGCTCACGCGCCTGACGGTGCGCACGCCGCTGCGCGATTACGAGCAGAGCGTCACGGTCTCGATCCGGGGCGCGGACGGCGCGTGGGTGCCGTTGCGCACCGCGGAACCGCTGTATGATTACAGCCGCTACGCCGACGTGAAGAAGGAAAGCGTGACGCTGCCGAACCTCACCAACCGGCTCTTCAAGCTGGTAATCGCCCGCGCCGACGACAGGGTGTTCTCGGCTTATGCATCGATGATTGAAGAGCGCGACGCCGCGGAAACCCGTCAGCGCACGTTCAAGCGCTATGACGTGGAGCAGCGGCCGTTCCGCATCGATGCCGTGATCTTCCGCGACTCCCGGCGGGTGGCGGTGGCCGACACCCTGCGCACCGAGCGGCTGGCCGTGCCGTCGTTCACGGTCGAGGAGCAGCGCGAACGCAAGCAGACCGTGTTGACGGTCGAGGCTGCGCAGTGGCCGCTGACCGGTCTCGTGCTGCAGCCCGACCAGCAGAATTTCGACCGCCGCGTCACAGTGTCGTGCGACGCGCCGGGCGGTTGGCGCGAGCTGGCTGCCGGGCGGCTGACGCGCGTGCGCCTGCCGGACACCGCGCCGGTCGAGCAGTGCGAGATCGCGCTGCCCGAGACGCGCGCGGCGCGGCTGCGGGTGGTGATCGAAAACAACGACAATCCGCCGCTGACCTTCGCGGCGGGCAGTGTGAGCGCGCTGCGCCAGGCGTACCGCGCGCTCTTCATCGCTGAGCCGGGCGCACGTTACGCGCTGGTCTACGGCAATCCCGAGCCGGTGGCGGTGCCCGTCTACGAACAGAGCGTCCTGAACTATCTGCGCGGCGGACGACAGGCGCAGGTCTGGCCGTTGGCCGCCGCGCCCGACGGCGGTCTCCATATCGGTGCCGCTGTGCGCGTGCGCCGGTTCTTCGCCCGGCACGGCCTGCTGCTCGTCTCGCTGGCCGTGATGGCCGCGCTGGCGCTCCTCATCCTGCGCGCCGTGCGCCGCCTACCGACATCTTGATATCGAAAACGGCTTGTTCTGCCGGTCAGATTGAACTACAGTACGGCACGGTGCCGTGTCGGCGTCGGTGCATGGCGGGATGCGGCTTTTACGAGAGCTTATGTCACGCATTTACGACAACATTGACTTGAGATTCGAAGCCGGCCTCAAAGGCATTCTCGGTAATTCGGGCATGAAACGCGCCGACTTCTGCGCGGGGTACTTTAACCTTCGCGGCTGGCGAATGATTTGCGACACGATCGACGCGCTTCCCGGCGACCATATTTATGAAGGGAATGAAGTCTACTTGAAGATCATCTATCATCTGAGCCAAGAAGCTCGCAATGGCATGTCGGAATATAACCTTCCGGCGGTGTTTGAGCGCGAGCTGTTTGATTTTCAGGCAAATGCGGTGAAGTTGATTGCACGCCGGCTGGAGAAAAACGGCGGCGCGATGATCGGCGATGTCGTTGGCTTGGGAAAAACCATCACGGCTTGCGCTTCAGCACCAAATTCAGGCTCTACACGCTTCTTGATGGCTATCTCCGGGATGTCGTCGATACGTTGTTCGCCACCGACGAACTCAAACGCGCCGTGGACGATATCTACAACCTGCCCATGCTGGAAAACGCCAAGTTCATTCTCGGCCAGATGATGAAACGCGGCCGCACGGTCGAAGAGATCATCGAAACGGTTCTCGATCTGCGCAAACGTGGTGAACGGTGCGTGGTCGCCGATGATGCGTCTACCGCGGCCCGCGAACCCCGCATCATCTGCTCGATGGGATTGCGCAATGAGAGGACTCAGGACGCAGGACCCACGGACCCGGCTGCGTCCGGCGTCCCGAGTCCTGAGACCCAAAGGGAGAAATCTCAATGACGCCGCTTTTCGACAAATCCGGCGGTTATCGCAAGCTGCATGCCTTCCACTTCGCCACGCTCATCCACTTGGGCACAATATCCTTCTGCAAGCGCTTCATCCCGTATCAGGAAGACCCGCTCGGCAAAACGTCCGGGCAGATGATCGGTGCGGCCCGTTCAGGACGGCAAAATATTGTCGAAGGGTCGGTACGCGCCGCCACCTCCAAAGAGACCGAGATGAAACTGACCGATGTGGCGCGGGCCAGCCTCGGCGAACTGTTGGGCGATTTCGAGATCTTTCTGGCGGAACACAATGCCGTGCCGTGGAGCGAACACGCCAACGAGTGTCAGACGCTCAAAACGCTGAACTTTCCGGCATTCCGGTTTTCAGACGATACGACGCACGATTTTTGGGTCTGGTTTCACGTCGGCAAACGGCCGTTTCTGCCGTGGATGGAACATGACGATCCGCTTGTGGTCGCCAACACGCTGATTGTTCTCATCCGCCGCACCATGGCCATGCTTGCCGCGCAAATGCGCCAGCAGGGCGAAACGTTTCTGGCGTCGGGCGGTTTTCGGGAGCGTTTGACCCAGTGCCGCGTGGAAGCCCGCGACGCATCGGCTGAAGCCCCGCCTGTCTGCCCGGAGTGCGGCAAGCCCATGCGTCTCCGCACTGCCCGCAAAGGCCCGCATGCCGGGACGTCCTTCTGGAGTTGTTCCGGTTACCCCGACTGCCTCGGCACCCGCCCTGTCACGTCCCCCGCAAATCTTCAAAGTCCCGCGTCCTGAGTCCTGCGTCCTCTTTGCCTTCCGCCACCATGAACAAGAAACTTTTCACAGACCTTCTCTCCCGCGCCGACTTCGAGCACCTGTTCAACGAGAACTGGCGGAACTGGTCGCTGCCGCCGCAGAAAAACCGATCATGATTCTTTAATTCCTTTTGGGCATCGCGCAGGAACGGCATATATGGGATGTTGGTGTTAACGAAACGGCTCGGCACAGCCTCGCCCTCCACATGAATAACGGCTGATTCACTGGAATGAAAGCGGCTCTACGCACCGTTTCGGAAAGCGCGCATGGAGGCGCCGAAGCGGCGTTTGAAGAGGTTCTTGAGCGCGTTGGCGTTCCTGAAGCCGCAGAGGGAAGGAATGGAGGCGATCGGCGTTTGGGTTGCTTTGAGAAGTCTGGATACTTCAGCAAGCTTGGTTTCGGTAATGAGTGCGCCGACGGTTTGCGATTGCGTCTGGCGGAAGCGGAGGTCGAGAAGGGTCCGCGAAACGCCGAGGTGCTTCGCCACCTCGCCGGGCGTTATGCCGTCCGTCGCATGGGCGGCGATATAGTCCTTCGCCTGGGAGATCACGTTCTGCGCGGGCGGCTGGTAGGCGGTCGAGCCGCGGAGCACTACCCGCTTCACGCCGAAAACCAAGCGCCGCGCACGCTTCGCATGGATGCCGCGCATCAGCGGGTCGAGGAGTTCCGCGGCGGCTTTGCCCTCGGCGAAGAAGTCCGGCTCGACTGAAGAGATGCCCGGCGTCACGATGTCGCAGACGTAAGGGTCGTTGTCGATACCGAGGACGGATACCTTCTGCGGAACTTCGATGTCCGCATCGGCCGCAGCGACAATCACCTCGGCCGCGCGGGCGTCATTGGCGGCGAGAATGGCGGCGGGGTAGTCGAGCCCTTTGAGGAAGCCGATCAGCCGGGCGAGGTCTTCTTCGGCGTTTTTTCCCGAGGACGCATAGGTCTTCACGTTGCCGCCGGATTCTTCGGTGAACGCCTTGGCGCGCATTTCGGACCAGTCGGCACCCATGCGGTCGTGTACGAACGCGGTGCTCTTGAAGGTGCCGATGTCCTTGAAGAGTTTTGCCGCAGCTCTGGCAATTTCCCGCGAATCGTTGCGGATGATGATGAGGTTCTTCCGGCGGCGAAGTTCCGGCGGATCGTTGTCCATGACCACGGCGGGACAGTTCAGCCGCGACAGGACGGAAAAGAGGTCCTTGTCGTAACGAACCGAGAGGATGATTCCGTCGAGTCCGTCCGCAGCGGCGGCCCTCAGGGTTTCCGCGGTTATTTCGGACTGCGTGCGCAGGATCTTCAGGTCCCAGTCCGGGTTGGCTCCGAGATGGGAGAAGACGCCGGCGAGCTTGCGCTGTCCGGACGGTTCCGACAGGAGCATGGCGACCATGACCTTTAACGGACGCCTCCCGGTCTTTTGATAACGTCCTCCCCGATTCATGTCGGCAGTGTAGCATGTTTCGCTAACGGGCCAGAGTGGGAATGTTTGGAAAATGAGAAAATTGTTGTTTGATAAATGACCTTTCCTGCAACGGTTTTTGGTATATTGCCAATAGATGATAATGGTTGCGTAACAGACCCGAAAGAAACGCGACTTGAATACGGCAGTGGTTCCTAATCATAGGAGTGCGATACCATGAGAAAAACCATGTTGATTCTCGCCCTCGTTTGCGCGGCAGCGGGGGTGCACGCGGACGTCACCACGAACCTCTGGAACGGGGCCGCAGGCGGATACTGGTCCGCCACGAACACCGTGGGCGAATACACGAACTGGGCGGGGGGCGTGCTGCCCGCGAGCACCAACGTGGCTCACTTTCAGCTCGGCGACCAGCAGGCCATCACCGCCACAGAGGCAACGTCAATGGGAGGCCTCGTGTTCGAGCCTGCGGCGCTTGGAGAAGGCGAAGAGGCGCCCGAGAGTTATCTTTGGTGGATGGCGGGGCGGGACAATAAAGGCGTTTTCTGGTCCTCCGCGAACGCGCTCGGCTATTTCCCGCTTTGCGTCAGCGGCGGCACGCTCGTGCTCGGCAGCAACTGCTTATTCTATCCCAACGACTACGGCCCCGTGCGCAAGGAGGGGGACGGCACCGTGCGCGTGTCGTCCTTCTATCCCGCCGGC
>MWEJ01000187.1 GCA_002071025.1 Verrucomicrobia bacterium ADurb.Bin070
GATTGATATCATGGTGTCGGTCATGGGCGCGCCGGAGCGCGTGACGCCGTATCAGCGCTGCACCCGCGGCGACGGGGTGCTGGACAACGGCCTGGCGGTGTTCGAGTTTGAAGGCGGCCGGCTGGCGACCGTTCGCACCTCCATCACCGAGGCGCACGGATTTGCGAACCGGCGCTTCAAAGTGATGGGCGACAAAGGCACGATTCTTATCGAGCCGATCGAATCGCAGGGCAACATGTCGGGCGGCGTGGTGAAACTCTTTTTGGAAGAGGCTCACGGCGAGTACAAGAAAGGGGCGCAGACCGTCAAAATGCCGCCGTTCAAGGATCGCTACGAGGACCAGTGGCGCGAGTTTGCCGCCGTGCTGAACGGCGAGATGGCGAATCCGTACACCTATGAGCACGATTATCTCGTGCATAAATGCCATCTGCAGGCCTGCGCGATGCCGATTGATGTGTGAGATGCCGTTGACCGGAGGGCTGTATTGTGCAACACTTGTTGTACAAAAAGGGCGGTTTTTCATGAAAGCGTTGAACATTTCAGAAGCGAGGAACACGTTGCCGGCTCTGGTCGAGTCGGTCGCTTCGACGCGCACACCGGTGGTCCTGCTGAAGTATGGCAAACCGGCCGCGATGCTGGTGCCGATCAAAACTGCCCCCCCGCAATCCAACCCTTACCCTTTGCGCGGTACGCCGATCATTGTGGCAGAAGATTTTGACGAGCCACTCTCCCCATTGTGGGAAGCTTGCGGCGTGGCTGAGGCAACAGCATCTGGCGAACCTCAAAAATCGAGGGTGTCCGATAAAAAAGGGAAGAGGAAGAAGACGTGATCGTGCTCGACACACAAGCGTGGCTCTGGTGGCTGCACAAGCCGGCGCACCTGTCGATGCGCGCGCGTCAAGCGATGACTCGGGCCGAACGTGAGGACGGCATGACAGTCTCCGCCATTTCGGTATGGGAGGTCGCGACAAAAAGCGCGTTAGGGAAACTCGTTCTGCCGATGCAGCTCGATGTGTGGTTTGAACAGGCGCGCGACTATCCGGGGCTCGTGATTGAGCCGGTTACGGCCGAAGACGCGCTGGCCAGCGCCTGTCTGCCTGGAACGTTTCATAAAGATCCGGCGGACAGGCTGATTGTCGCTCTTGCCCGGCGTCTTCAAGTGGGTCTGGTGACGGCGGACAGTCTGATCCGCTCGTATCCGCATGTTGTCACGATTTGGTAAATCAATTGCAGGTTGGAGGTAAAAATGAAAAGGCGTGAATTCATCAAAAGTGTGGCTGCCGGCGTCGGGGGGCTGTCGGTGGCGGGGACAAGGGCGCTGGGCGCGGCGGCGGCTGACAAACCGCTGCGCGTGGCGTTGATCGGTTGCGGTGACCGTGGCTGTCACGCGCTTCTGCCGAATATCGTGACGTCGGGTATGGCGGAAGTCGTGGCGTTCGTTGACCCGGACGGGCGCGCCGTCGCCCGCGCGCGCGGATGCTTCAAAAAGTACCGGCCTGAAGCGAACGCGGAAGCCGTCGCCGCGTTCGCCGATTACCGTGATTTCTACAAGCAGATGGCCGGAGGCGTTGACGCGGTTTTCATCGCGACGCCCAACCATCAGCATGGCCTGCCCGCGGTCCTCGCATTCCGCAACGGCATTCACGCCTACGTTGAGAAACCCATGGCCTATACGGTCGAGGAGGGCCGGCGGATGCTCGCCGAAGCCCGCGCCGGCCGCGTGGTCACGCAAATGGGGCAGCACGGCCATTCCAATGAAGGCGCGCGCCGGCTCTGCGAATATGTTTGGGCGGGGGCCGTCGGCCAAGTCAACGAAGTCTACTGCTGGACCGACCGGGTGAACGCGCGCGAACAACCGCTCGCGCAAGATTCGGCCTGTCCGAAAGATCTGGACTGGGACACATGGATAGGACCGGCGGCGTGGCGCGGCTTTAACCGCGGGCTTCATCCCGTTGGCTGGTATTCTTGGCGCGGGTTCGGCAGCGCGACCATCGGCAACATGGGCAACCACATCATCGATCCGGTATTTTGGGCGTTGAAGCTCGGCAGCCCGGAGAGTGTTCAGCTCGCGGATTTCCGGTCGGGCGCAGAGGGGTCGTGGGGACTGCGCGACCACATCGTCTGGAAGTTCCCGAAGCGTGGCGACCTCGCGCCTGTCGAGATGCACTGGTATGACGGGCTCAAAGGCGACCTGCACTGGGATGACAGCACGTGGACGCCGGGCACGTACAAGTACATCGTCAAGAAAGAGCACCAGAACCTGCCGCCGAAAGTGGTGGAGATAGAAAAGAAGTATGGAGTCGACCTCGGCCGCTGCGCCGCGATTCTGATTGGCGAGAAGGGCATTCTCTGTATCAGCGTGTTTGGCGAGAGCCTGCGGTTTGTGCCGGACAGCCTCCGTTCCGCAGTCCCCCCGCCACCCAAGACGATCCCGCGCATCCGCGGGTCGCACCAGGTGGATTTCATGCGCGCGTGTTTAGGCGGGTCGGCGGCCTGTGCGAACTTTGACTACTCACAGCCGCTCAACGAAATCGTGCTGCTTGGCGTCGCCGCCATCGAGGAAGGTTCCGGCAAACGGCTGGATTGGGACGGCAAGACCGGGCGATTCACCCATGATGCCGCTGCGAACAAGTTTCTAACTCGTCCGAATCGCGAGGGATGGGGACTCTCATGAGTGAATGAACGTTCAACGCGCAACGTTCAACGCGCAACTTTCAAGTTATGAACTGAGGAGAAGAATGAAAAGACGGAATTTCATCAAAACAATGGCCGCAGGCCTCGGGGGGTTGTCGGTGACGGGGACAAGGGCGCTGGGCGCGGCGGCGGCTGACACGCCGCTGCGCGTCGCGCTGATCGGCTGCGGCGGGTATGGCACGTATGCCCATATTCCGGCGATCCTCGGACAGGGCACAAGCGTCGATACGATAGACGGCAATCATACGCATCGGCCGGTGACCGGCGGCGAGCGTCTCGTGGCGGTCGTGGATCCGGACAGCCGCCAGATCGCGAACGCGATGAACCGGGTCAAGAAGCTATCGCCGGGGACGGACACCGCCGCGATCCGAAAGTACGCCGACTACCGCAAGCTGTTCGCCGAGATGGGCGGTGAGTTGGACGCGGTGATCATCGCCACGCCCACGCACCACCATGCTCTGCCCGCGCTGATGGCCATGCGCCAAGGCATCCACGTGTATCTGGAGAAGCCGCTGGCGCACACCCTGGCCGAAGTGCGGCTGCTCACCGAAGAGGCGCGCCGCTGCGGCGTGGCCACGCAGATGGGCAACTGGGGACAGTCGACCGAAGGTCCCCGGCTCTTGTGCGAATACCTCCAGGCGGGCGCGATCGGTCCGGTACGGGAAGTGCACTGTTGGAGCGATCGGGTGGACGGGCTGCCGCCAGACACCCCGCGTCCTCCCGCGCTGACGGTTCCGAAGGAGCTGGATTGGGATCTGTGGCTCGGCCCCGCTCCGCGCCGTGATTTCCACAGCGGCCTGCTGAATTTCTACTGGAATGCGTGGCGCGACTTCGGCAACGCCACCATCGGCAACATGGGCTGCCACATCATCAACCACGCCTACTTCGCGCTGAAGCTGGCGAGCCCTGTGGCCGTCGAGTTGGAAGAAGTCTACGGCGGCAGCAACGAAAGCTGGCCGATCCGCAACCGCATCCGCTGGGAGTTTCCGGCGCGCGGCGAACTGCCCCCGCTCAAGCTCTACTGGTACGACGGCATCGCGCCCGGCGCGCCGTACAACGAAAAGACCGTGGGCGGCGGCGGCCACCGCCGCATGTCGCGTGCGACGGCGTACGCGCCGCCGATCCGCACCGAGCTGGAAAAGAAGTTCGACCGGGAGTTCAGCGGCGAAGGCTCGCTTTTCATCGGCGACAAGGGTGTCTTCACGATGGGCCGTCACGGTGACGGGTTCCGGATGGTGCCTGAAGCGGCGCACCGCGCTTTCCCCAAACCGCCGCCCGTCCTGCCGCGCGTCAAGGGGACGCACCAGGAGGACTTTTTCCGCGCCTGCCGCGGCGGCGCGCCTGCCAGCTCGAACTTCAATCATGCGGGTCCGTTGGCGGAACTCGTGCTGCTCGGCAACCTCGCGGAGCGGGCGGGCGTCGGCAAGCGCATCGAGTGGGATGCGGAGAAGTTGTGCTGCACCAACCGGCCGGATCTCAACCGCTATGTGGCGAAGTCGTATCGAGAGGGATGGACGCTCTAGTGGGGAATTAGGAGTTAGGAATTAGGAGTTTGGAGTTAATGAACAGACGTGATTTCATCAGAACGGCGGCGGCCTGTGTCGGCGGGCTGTCGGTGTCGGGGGGGCAGGGACAGTGGACGGAGACCGCGAAAAAACCTCTGCGTGTGGCGCTCATCGGCTGCGGTGACCGCGGCTGTCATGCGCTCCTGCCGAATATCGCCACGTCGGGGATGGCGGAGTTCGTGGCGTTCGTCGACCCCGATGCGCGCGCCGTCGTCCGGGCGCAAGAGCGCTTAAAGAAATATCGGCCAGACGCGAAGACCGGGGCCATAGCCGCATTCGGCGATTACCGCGACTTTTACATGCAGATGGCCGGCGGCGTGGACGCGGTCTTCATCGCGACGCCCAATCACCAGCACTGCCTGCCCGCGCTGCTCGCTTCCCGTAACGGCATCCACGCCTACGTCGAGAAGCCTATGGCCTATACGGTTGAGGAGGGCCGCCGCATGCTCGCCGAAGCGCGTGCCCACCGCGTGGCCACGCAAATGGGGCAGCACGGCCATTCCAACGAGGGCGCGCGCCGGCTCTGCGAGTACGTCTGGGCGGGGGCTGTCGGCCAGGTCACCGAAGTCTACTGCTGGACCGACCGGGTGAACGCGCGCGAACAGCCGCTCGCGCAAGATTCGGCCTGCCCCAAGGATTTGGAATGGGACAAATGGATCGGACCGGCGGCGTGGCGCGGCTTCAACGGCGGGCTGCACCCCGTTGGCTGGTATTCGTGGCGCGGGTTCGGCAGCGCGACCATCGGCAACATGGGCAACCACGTCATCGACCCGGTTTTCTGGGCGCTGAAGCTCGGCAGCCCGGAGAGCGTCCAGCTCGTGGATTATCGGCCGGGCGCGGAAGCGTCTTGGGGCCTTCGCGACCACATCGTCTGGAAATTTCCGAAGCGCGGCGATCTCGCGCCCGTCGAGATGCACTGGTTTGACGGGCTCAAAGGCGACCTGCACTGGGACGCCAGTACGTGGACGCCGGGCACGTACAAGTACATCGTCAAGAAAGAGAACCAGAACCTGCCGCCGAAACTGGTGGAGATCGAAAAGAAGTACAGTGTCGACCTCGGCCGCTGCGCCTCGGTTCTGATCGGCGAGAAGGGCATCCTCTGCATCAGCGTGTTCGGCGAGAGCCTGCGTTTGGTGCCGGACAGCCTGCGTTCCGCGGTCACCCCGCCGCCCAAAACGATCCCGCGCATCCGCGGCTCGCATCAGGCGGACTTCATGCGCGCGTGTCTGGGCGGCCCGGCGGCCTGCGCGAACTTTGAGTATTCCCAACCGCTCAACGAGATCATGCTGCTCGGCGTCGCCGCCATCGAAGAAGGTTCTGGCAAACGGCTGGATTGGGACGGCAAGACCGGACGTTTCACCCATGACGATGCAGCCAACAAGTTCCTGAGCCGTCCGGACCGCGCGGGGTGGGGGTTCTCATGAGGGAATGAACATTCAGCGCGCAATGTTCAACGCTCAACGTTCAAGTTATAAACGGAGGAGGAAAATGAAGAGACGAGAATTCATCAAAAGTGCGGCGGCCGGGATCGGCGGGCTGTCGGTCTTGGGGGCGCGCGGCCAAAGCGCGGCGGCTGCGAAGAAGCCGCTGCGCGTCGCGTTGATCGGGTGCGGAGGCCGGGGCTGCGGAGAGCTGCTGCCTGAACTCTGCAAGGAGCGGGTCGTGGCGCTCGCGGACCCGGACCGCCGCTGCATTGAAGCGTCTCTGGCAAAGGTCGCCAAGACGGCAGCTTCGACGGACGTTACGGCGATTCAAACGTTTAGCGATTACCGCAAGCTGTTTGACGCGATGGGCAAAGAGCTGGACGCCGTGGTGATCGCTACGCCCAACCATCAGCACGCGCCGCCCGCACTGCTGGCCATGCGCCGCGGCATCCACGCATACGTCGAAAAGCCCCTCACGCACACGATAGCCGATGCGCGACTGCTGCGGGATGAAGCGAAGCGTACCGGCGTCGTCACCCAGATGGGGCAGCACGGCCATTCGAACGAAGGCTGCCGCCGTCTGTGCGAGTACATCTGGGCCGGCGCCATCGGCCAGGTGCATGAGGTCCATTGCTGGACGTCGCGGTGCGACGGCCTGTACGACGGCCACCATTCGCCCGCGTTGCCGCTGCCGGAGGGTTTCGACTGGAATGCCTGGATTGGCCCCGGTCCCTTCCGCAACTATCACGCGGACCTGCATCCGCACGGCTGGCATCTCTGGCACGATTACGGCAACGGGTCGGTCGGCAACATGGCCTGCCATCTCATCGATCCCTCGTACTGGGCGCTCAAACTCAAGGCTCCGGTGGCGGTCGAAGTCGAGGACATGTACGGCGGCATCGACGGCGTCTGGCCGATCCGCACCCGCATCCGCTGGGATTTCCCCGCGCGCGCGGGCATGGACCCAGTCAAAATCTACTTCTACGACGGGCTCGCGGAGGGGCAGAAATACAGCGAGAAGACTGTGGGCAAACGCTGGCGGAACACTGCCAAACGCGACCTGCAGAACCTGCCGCCGCTGCTGCTGGAGCTGGAAAAGAAATACGGGCGCGACTTCGGGCGGAACGGCTCGTTGCTGGTGGGCGACAAAGGGATCATGACGATCGGCGAATTCGGCGACGGTTGCCGTATCGTGCC
>MWEJ01000188.1 GCA_002071025.1 Verrucomicrobia bacterium ADurb.Bin070
CATTCTCTGCCACTCCGACAAGCGCGACGGCAAGCGCACCTCGGGCAGCGGGCCCATTGAACCGCTGATCGCCTTTTTCACCGCGCAACGCGCCCGCTACATCTTTGTGATCGAGCAGCCTCATCCCATGCCGGACATTTCGCTCGACTGTACGATGGAGGTTTACCGCGACGGCTGCCGGATCGCCACGCACGTCGCCGATCGTTTCCGGTGGCTGTACAACATCCCCGCTGGCCGCCGTGTTATGAGAACCTATCTGCGGCTGAAGGCGCGCGACATCATCGCGTCGCGCAGCTTACTGTCTTTGATCCCGAAACACTATCCGGATGCGTCCCCCATCCATCTGCTGATCGGGATGGAATCGATCAACACGCTGGTCGGTCAGTCTTTTCGCAAAGCGCTCTCCGTGAGCAACGTGATCTACTATACCTTTGATTGGGCGCCGAAGCGGTACCGGAACGCATGGATGAGCGCGGTTTTCAATTGGCTGGACAAGCGCGCCTGCGCCCGGGCAGACGTCTGCTGGAACGTGACCGACGCCATTGCCGAAGCCCGGCGCGATCTGCTGCACTACGACCTGTCAAAGATGGCTCGACAACTCACGGTTCACTACGGTGTCGAGTTCCGCAAAAATCTGGTCAAACCGTATGAGGAACTGGAAAAATTCAAAGTAATTTTTTCCGGCGGCCACCATATCGACAACGGAGCACAGTTCCTGCCCGAGATCGCCCGCCACCTCTACGCCTCAGATCCGCGCATCCGCCTGATTATCACCGGAGGCGGTACCATGACCGATGATCTAAAAAGACAGGTTAGGGAGGGTGGACTCGGTAACGTGACCTTCACCGGTTTTATTGAGAGTCCGGAGGAACTTGACCGCCTCACCTGTGAATGCGTGATCGGTCTCGCGCCCTACCCCGACACCGATGTGTCGACCAAGAAATACGGCGACGTCATCAAGATCCGTCATGCCTTCGCTTGCGGTTTGGCCGTGGTTTCCACCCACGTCCCCCCCGCCTCCAGGGAAATCCGCGAGGAGAACCTCGGCATTGTGACGTCTGTAGATGCAAAAGCGATGGCCGATGCGATTGTGTCGTTGTGCGCGGACGAGCAGCGTTTACGCACCTGCCGCGACAACGTCATCCGCAAAGCTCAGGGTCATTCTTGGAACGCGATCTATGCCCGCGCGGTCAGCGAAATCCTAAAGATGAATCACTCGACGAAATAGATGACCGTCGGCTCAAAGCGATGTACATGCATCTGCAGGACGGGTCAACAAGCCTTCAACAAACCATATGGTTTCGTAATATATGAGCGCTATGTCAACAAGTGGCAACAACAAGATACGCGGATTAAGCAATGTTTGTCGTGATGTATACATTTTCCAGGAATTAGCCAAGGAAAAGGCGCACTGAATTCCGACTCCTTCCCAAAAGAATCCCGGCATAAGAGGTAGCAGTGACAATACCGGCCGCACAAAAAAGGACATCACCCCCGGTGTCAGGTCAACCCCCCGGAATTGCAGAATCTTTGCATACGTTCGGGCCAGCAATTTCCGGGTCTTGAAGAGCGCGGGCAGGTCATACCGGCTGCTCAAGTCATGAAGATGGATGACACGCGCCTCCGACTGTATCACCCGACCCAGTTGCGATATCCGATGATGGGCATCTGCATCCTCGCCCCCATATCCGCAATTGGCGGTAAATCTTTTTGTGTTGTACCCGCCCGCCTTTACATAACAATCTTTACGGACGCAGTCAAACTTGCCACACATAGACGGCACTTCGCGATCCACCGCTCGCGCAAACAAAAATTTCTGCCAGTACGGGAATCTTCCCCATACGTCGCGAGGCATCAACAACTTCGGGAAAGCGGCCACGCAATCCGGATCATTCCGCAAAGGTGCGGTTAACCTTTCCAGCTCATTTTTTGACGGGAAAGAACCGTCAGAATGAACGAGAACGACCAATGAAGAGGATGCCAGGCCGACCCCGGTGTTGTAGCTAGTCGCCAGTCCAAAGTTGACGGTTTGCCTGATTAATCGCACCGGCACGGCGCACCGTTGCGCGAATGACTCAACCAAAGCGACCGATTGGTCTTCAGACACATTGTCAATCACAATGAGTTCCGCCACGGGATATTCCTGAGAAGCCAACCCTTCCAGACACGGTATGATCGTCGAAGCGGAATTACGCATTCCGACGATCACACTGACGGGAGCCCGTTTATCATCGTTCATTTCCACACCTCTTCCAGCACTTTAAACGCCTCGCCATAGTATCGGACAAAATGAAAGTGCTCGACAAAACGATACACCCCGGCCTGATAGCGGCCATAGTCGCCCCGAATTCGCTCAAGCGCATCACCGATCTCCGTACTCCGGTCGATCACTTCACCGCTTTTGAACTTTTCAACGAAAGGCACGATGTCGGATATCCGCGTCATCACCACAGGCAGATGCATTTCAGCGTACGCCTTCACTTTACCGGGATCCGCATAATGAGTGAAATTATCAGAGCCGGTATCATACAACGCAATGCCGACATGGCACTTCCGAGCCTCGCTAAGAAGCTCGACCTCTGAATAAAACCGATTCGGGAAAAAGACACGGTCTCCGATATCCATTTGCCTCAACAAAGCTTGCAGTTCGCTGACATACGCCGGCTGTCCGACACCAATTAAGGACAACCGATAGTCGTCATGGTCCTTCATAAAATCAAACAGCGATTCAAGCCCCTGCCCTGGCCGGATTAACCCGACGAACAGCAGCCTGAACGGCGACAGCGGAGCGACAGGCGCGGCCGGAAACGGTTTGAGCCCCCACATCACCGTCCGGCGTGCGGGCGTGTTCACCACCGATCCGTTCATCACCCGGTTGATCGCATCACTGAGATAGAATGCATAAGTCACCCTGTCGTGGCACCACTTTTTCACCCGCTCATATATCCGGATGACCGGATGAGTCGACGGGAAATAATCGCCGATCCAATAGGCATAAACCAGCGGACGGAACATCTTGAACAACGGCATACCTAGAAACACGACGGGATGTCCGCCGAACATCAAAGCCGTACGGCCTTTCGGGCAAAAACGTAACAACTCGCGAACATGGTTCAAATACCACAACAAATAGTATAAAAAAATATTCTGTGAAGAACGCAGAGGACGCTCTGCGATCAACACTCCTTTGCAATAACGACGCAACAAATTGGTGTGCGCCCCGACTCTCGGCTGCACGACGTACACGAGAAGATCAGCGGTCCGACCAATAAAATATTCCTCAATGTGACCGCAAAACTGAAGGCTGCCGTACAAAAAAACACATTCGTAGACGAACTGGCCTTGGCACGTCTGCGAAATACCGTTTTCGCACAAGTTTCTGTTAATTCCATTAGCCATCTTAGAAAAGGATACTCCTTGTGTTCATTTGGATGCACACGCATCCCGAGTGGAATCATCCAAACAGGAGGGAAATCCAAGCCGATCGGCTATGACACCGAACAAGTGATTGGTGGAAAAAAAGGCCAATTGATCACTTGCCATAAAAAGCTCTACAGCTCTCATGTATTTTGCATAGGCAACCTCATCTATACCATCAAGAAAAAGGTGAAGGTCCGAAAAGTTCCGAAAATCACGCAAGTCAATCCACGCATCGCGGGGTATTCGATTCTCTGTACCCTTGGATCCGTAATAAACGGGCACACAGCGCGCACAGAGGCAATCTAACATTTTTTCGCTGATGTACCCGGGAGCGGCCGCATTATTTTCAAAACAGAGAGCGAATCGGTATTCCGCTAATTTCCTGACTTTGGCATCCCATGAGTTTTCGATCTCCCCTCGCCACGATTCGAACACAGGACAGCCAAACCAACGTTCGAAAGAACCGCAGGGCTGATTCCACCCCTGGCCGTAAAGGTCAAAACGGCTCGGACACGCGCGCTCGAAATATCGGTAGGCGCGTTTTCTAATTGGGTACGTCGACTGCGGCATATAGCTCCATCGGTTCCGACTGACCGCAACAAGGAAACGCTTATCAGAAAAGGAAATGTCGCAGAAAGGGTTGTCCAGATAATTCGCAGGCTCGGCCCCCACGGGCACATTGATTTGCGTGTACGACGGATTCTTGCTCAACAAGTTGAGATCCCATGTAAAGACAGTGGCAAAACGGTCTCGTAGCCACGGGACAAAGTAGAGACTGGGATTGATATTAGGGGGTTCAATTAAAATGAGAGCGAGTTTTTCTCGTGGGACCCGAGCCCAAAAAGGGTCACTACGGACACAACGCCAATTGAAGTCGAAATACAACACATACTTCACATTTGAATCACGGAAATCAACAGTATCAAGCGTGACCACATCCACGCCTCTCTTGGCCATAAAAAAACGGAAAGCTCGCATCATGGGTGCCGTCGGGCTCGGATGATCTGACTCAGAAAAAATGCGGTTCCCCAGTTCTTTCGCGCCGAAATAATAGTTCACGGCCACAATCGGCCTCGTGTCACCCATGACGCCCCGCCTTTCTTACAAGTCTGCGCCGCATCCACCCAGGAAACATAAAATGCATGGCGTGAGACAGCAACTCAACGGGCAGCGCAACAACAAGACGCAGCGCCATTTGCCGCAACCGGGGCATGTCAAACCATGTGGCTATGTCTCGCAAATAAACAGCCTGTTTGATGCACAGCGCAAAAGGAATTCGAGCAAAAGACGCACGCACACTCCTAGTTTGAAGCACACCATCGAGCACCACCACATCTCCTTTTCCCCTCAGCCCGGCAAGCAAACCATACATGTGTCCGTAATTTGTAGCGCTGCGGGCCAGGGACTCTGAAACACTAAAAGCGCTTGCACTGAATACATTGGCCGAAATAAGAGTATGAGACAATGGGAAAAATTTATCTTTTTCGATCTCGGATTCGATACATCTTTTGTAATCGGGATAACACCATTCCCCACCGTTCTGTCGCTCAACCAACACGACCAATAAAGGTTTGTACCTCTCTAAACCGGACAACACCCTCTGGATACCGCCAGGCAAAATCAAGTCATCATCACCAAACACCCACACGTATTCGCCTTCAGCTATAGACGCGCATTTTCTTATGTTATTATCTCCTCCAATATTCATTTCATTTCGATGAACAATAAAATCCGGTCGTACAAACTGACGCAAAAAAGAGTCGCTCCCATCGGTGGAAGCATTATCCAGAATTTCTAACCGCACACGACAGTTGTGCGACGAATTGACTGTATCCAATTCATGCAACAGAAGAGGAATCAACTCGCGAAGGTATGCGACGCGATTGAAAGTCGGTATACAAAGTGAGAGGAAGGGAGTCGTGGTCATTCCTTCTGCCATGCGTCCCTCAAAAGCGGGGACTGCCTAAATCCAAGGATCCTGCCCAGTGTCGCGATTCCGTACATCCAGAGCGTGATCCAGCAGACCGGAACGTGGTAGAGCCAAGCACGGTCCGGTTTTCGCGCAAAGCCGCGCGCCATCTGAATGAGCAGCGGCACGACCAGAACCGTCGCCAGGCAGAAAAGCACGATGCCTGACCGTTTTTGGCGGTCCCACGGGTAGGTCCGCTGCTTCGCCTGCGCGAAGTAGAGAAAGTCGCGGATGCGACGCTGTTGTTTGCGCGTGAAGTCCGAAAGGCGCGCGCAGTAGAGGTGCACGATGCCGGTCTTGACCTTGGCCACCTGCGTGAATCCGGCGCGCACGGCCTGATGCATCACGTCGATGTCAAAGAAGTAGGGCGACCACATCACATGCTCCAGCAGCGAACGCCTGAAAACAAAGCCGTTCGCGCCGATGGTCGGCAAGGCCTCTTCCGAGAGCGTCAGTTCGAGATAATCGCCCCGGTCCGTCTGCGGCACCTTGAGCCCGGTCCACGCACCGGTGACCGCGCTGAACCGATCATAATTTCGCGTGAACAGGCAGAGCGGATCATTCATGCCGAGCAGGGCGAAATAGCGGGTCAGCGCCGGGTCTTCCGGCCGGACCGTGTAAGCGATCGGCTCGCTCGCCGCGATGCGCGGATCGGCGAACGGCGCCACCATCCGCTGCAGCCACTCAGGATCGGGCAGGATATTGTCGCTGTCCACCAGCGCGATGATATCGCCAGTCGCCACCTGGATGCCGGCCGTCTTGCCCGCCTCGCCGGTCCGGAGCGGGTTCTCCACGATCTTGTCCACGCCACAGACGCGCGCGATGTCCAGCGTGTCATCAGTCGATCCGGCGTCCGCCAGCACGATCTCATAACGGTCCCGCTGATACTTCTGCGCGGTAACCGCACGCAGACACGCTTGCAGGGTCTTTCCGGAGTTTAGGGTCGGAATAACCACACTCACACGAGGAACAGTGTCCTGCTGCCTATCCTTTTCTCGCATCCGGGATCCTTCCCGCAACCATAGAAGCCATTCATGGCACTTTCAAATCGTTACACCCTTTCGATGTCGTTCACAAGATACCATTCTGCTGATTTTTTGACCATACCATCTCGATATGCAAATCGTTATTCAATTCTAACCACACATCCGCTATACTTTTGCCCCATGAAGCATCCGACTGAACTTTCCGCCACTCCGGCCCCCATGCCGCCGCTCATGATCCTCTGCGGCGGAAAAGGGACACGGTTACGAGACGTGACAGAACTGTTGCCCAAACCGATGGTCCCGATCGGCGAACAGCCCATCATCTGGCACATCATGCGTTGCTACGCCGCCTTTGGTGTCAAGCGGTTCATCCTGTGTCTGGGGTACAAGCGCGATTGCTTTGTGGATTACTTCCTGAACTTCCATGCGTATGCCGCCGACATCACGGTCAAGCTCGGT
>MWEJ01000189.1 GCA_002071025.1 Verrucomicrobia bacterium ADurb.Bin070
GCCGCCTCCAACGTCACGGTCAACGCCGTCGCGCCCGGCATCATCACCACCGACATGACCGCCGACATCCCGGAGACCCGCCGCGCCAAGCAGCTCGACGCGATCCCGCTTGCCCGCTTCGGCACGCCCGAAGAGGTCGCCGGCTGCGTCAGCTTCCTGGCCTCCGACGCCGCGGGCTGGATCACCGGCCAGACCCTCTGCGTCGACGGCGGCCTCTGCATGCGCGCCTAATTATCCCTTATGCGCCAGCCGGAATTTTGGATGCCATCAGTTTCTTTCGGTCCATCTTGCGCCCATCCACGATAAAAGTCCCGTCTCCGACCGCGTGAATTCTTCGCGTTTCTTTGCGCATGGGGTCGATATGTGCCGCAATGGCCTCCAGAACGACAATATTGTGCTTGCTCACGATGTCGACAACTTTGCACTCAATGTTTGCGGCACACTCTTTTATCAGCGCAAACTGAGGGGTGAAATCCATCACCGTGGTCCACGAGATGGTCATGATGTTGTTCTTCTTACCATCGTTGGTTGTCACCAGAACAACCGGCCCCGACTCGATCAACGTAAAGGCCTTGCTCAGTTTTAACTGACGCATCCCGTCACCTCCATAGCCTTGTTGATGCCGCCCATCGGAAATCGATCAGGATAAGCGGCCGGTCCCCGTCTTGTTCATTCGCGTGTCAGTACCCGCAAAAGTTGGCGTAACCAGAAACCGGCGTAGACGCATGGGACTCGAACGCGAAACCGGGCGGTCTCGCCGAGACCGCCGCCGTGATTCCGAAGGTTGATCTCGTTCCCATTCGGCGTTCGCCGTTCGTTGCCGAATGCCTCTTTCAACCGAAAGGCGACAAAGGTGCAATGGGCGTAAAGGATTTTTGGTTCCACCTTCGTGGACTTCGTGGCTTCGTGTGAGAAACAACATGTTTTTTATTGGTGTTGTTGACCGGTAAGGCACAAAACCTTCCTCCTGACAGGCGGTTGTCCGAACGCCATTGACCTTCCTATTTCTTTCGATCCCGATAGCGATTTCGAGTTCGATATCGATGCCCCAACGTCAGAGGTGAGAATACGGTATCCCGTCGCCTCCACCGCTTTGTTCGGCCGTCACTTTGAACTCATGCAATACGACAGGAAGGCACTTGGCGAAATGCGAGAAATCCCGGTCACATGTAAAAATGCACAAGTCGCGTCGTACGGCTGCGGCGCAAATCAAAAAGTCAGTGTTGGACCCCTGAATTCCCTTTGACCTGCATAGGTTAAAGAACTTGGCGGCAGTGACATAATCGTCGGACTCTAAGACAATATCGGGGAAAGCGGCGAGCGCCGCCTCAAGCCTATTAAACTGAGCTGTGTTACGTATTCCGGAGAGCACTTCTTGCCGAATAGGACCGATGATCTCGACAAGATGAGCGGTAATCAGTTTGCGCAACTCTACGGTTGTTGGAGTTGGGCCAGCTCCTGTACGACGTAAAGCAAGTGACCAAACACTCGTATCGACAAGCGCTCTCACGCTCTTGCCCTCTGTCGCTTAGGGTCATAGTCGGCGTCGAAGTCCACCTTGCCAAACAGATCCAAGATGCCTTCCTGTTTCAGATGGGAGACATATTCCGACAGCGCCTGTGTAACGGCCGCTTTTTTTGTCCGATGTCCACCCAGCTTGACTGCTTGCCGAATGAGTCGATCGTCGAGTTCGAGATTGGTAGCCACAACGTCACCTCCACACATAGTTTCACACACCCTTGTGTGCGCCGTCAACCCCCTATTTCTACGTTGCCTTTCCGTTTGTAATTACGCCGAACGCCGGTGGTGAGACAGCGGCATCCCGTCGCCTCCACCGCCTAATTGACCGTTCAGCTTGTCAGGGCTGCCCGCACTTTCGCGGCCAAATCCTGCTGCGAAAAAGGCTTCTGAATGAACTGCACGCCCTTTTCCAGAACCCCGTGATGCGCAATCACGTTGGCCGTATAGCCAGACATATACACGCCCGCCAGCCAGCGGCCAGTGCAACACTGGCCGCTGGCTGGCGGGAGGTCAATAACGTATATTTTTTGATGCCTATCTCACGATCCATGCTGCTATAGCGGAACGTTAACACACGCCCCGCCTTGCTTCAAGCCCGATTCAAGCCCGATTCTGGGGGGCGCGTCCCCGTTCCACTTGCTTGGGGAAAGGGGCAGATTTCTCATTCCTCGCCACCCTACAACTCCGAAGGTTGGTCCTTTCGACATTCGGATTTCGGTTGTCTTCGTCTACTGGGGGGGCAGGCTTCCAGCCTGTCGTCACATGTACAGGCAGGATGCCTGTACTCCCAGTGCCCGCAGCAAGAACAGGATGGACAGTGAGCCGTTCTTCAAGGCGTTCACTCAAGGCTGCGGTCTCGCCAAGACCTCCCGTAAACCCGAAACCCGACTTCTCTGCGCCATCTAATCTCTGTGGTTACACCACAATTTTAAGCCAGAAAACCGAAATCTCAACAGCACGTGAATCGGATGCGCCCCCTCCTTCCTCCTTTTTCCCTCTTCCTTTCTCCCTTCTTCTCTCTTGACCTTGAACCGCACCGTCCCGAGTGTTAAGATGCGGCCATCAAAGAAGGAACCGAATATGAGTCGAGTCATCGCGATTGACGGCCCCTCCGGCGCGGGCAAATCTTCTGTGTCCAAACGCGTCGGAGAACGCCTCGGGTTTTTGCATGTCGATTCCGGCGCGCTCTACCGCATCATGACCTGGCAGTGCCTGCAAAACGGCATCGACACGGCCGATCCGGAAGCGGTCGCCGCCTTCGCGCAGACGGTCGAGGTCGCGTGCGAGCCGCGCGACGGCGCCATCATCTACCGCGTGAAGGGGCAGGAGCCGGGCGACGCCATCCGCACGCCGGAGATCAACCGCCACGCCAGCCCCGTCGCGACCGTCAAGGCCGTGCGCGACCGCGTGACCGGCTGGCTGCGCGGCATGACGCGTTTCGGCGACCTGATCGTGGAAGGGCGCGACATCACGACCGCTGTTTTCCCGGACTCGCCCGCGCGCTTTTATCTCGTGGCCAGCGCCGAGGCGCGCGCCGAGCGCCGCCGCAGGGAGGAGATCGAGAAGGGCATCGCCAACCAGTCTGCAGAGGAGGTCAAGCGTTCGCTGCTGGCGCGTGACACGATCGACTCCACACGCCAGCACGCCCCGCTGCGCAAGGCCGACGGCGCGCTGGAGATCGACAGCACCTGCCTGACGCTCGACCAGGTGGTGCAGACGGTGCTCGACGCGCTGCCGGACGCGTGGAAGGCGGGTGGCGCATGACCCCGGCCGGCTGGATCACGATGGGGCTTTGCTGGAGCTTTGTCATCAGCTTCAGCGCGTTTCTGATCGCCCGGACGCTGCGCCAGCCCCGGCACGACGGCGAGCACCCCCCGCCAAACACGTAACGCCGGGTGCCACAGGAGCCTTATGAATCGTGCGCCTTTTCTCTGGATGCGACTGCCGGCCGCAGTCCTTGCTGTCGCATGGGGCGTCCTCGCCGGAAACGCGAAAACTGTTTTCAAAGGTGATTTCGCGCCGCAGGAGAGCGGGGTCAAACCGCCCGAAACCGCATTCCGGCGGGAGGTGTGCCTGAATGGCCTCTGGCGTTTTCAGCCCGTGCCGATCCCGCATGGATACGCGTGGGACCTCGGCATCCCCCCTGAGCTCCCCGCACCGGCCGAGGACAAATGGGATTCGGTCCCGATCAAAATTCCCTCCCCTTGAAACGCGAACCACTGGGGCAGCGGCCCCACGTCCGGCCAGGGGACACCCAAGCCGTACGGGCCTGATTCCGTCTACTATCCCAGCTATCCCGAGCACTGGATCCACTACCACATGGCGTGGCTGGCGCGGACGTTCCGCGTGCCCTCTGACTGGCCGCCGGGCAACCGGCTGTTCCTTCATTTCGAGAGCGTGGCGGGCGACTGTCAGGTCTGGGTCAATGAACGCAAGGTTGGCGTTCATTTTGACAAATACCTGCCGTTTGACCTCGACATCACCGATGCGGTTCGCCGCGACGGGCTCAACACGCTGCGCGTCGGGGTGCGCAGCATGCGCCTCTTCGACAAACGCGATGCCCGCTACGGCAAGATGATCGCCCCGTATCCCAACGGATCCAATACGGACCGGCTCGCCGGCATCTGGCAGGACGTCTCGCTCCTGTCCCTGCCCGCAGTGCGCGTCCAGAGCCTGTTCGTCAAACCCTGGCTCGACCGCGACACGTTGGAGGTCGACGTGACTGTACGTAATGACACCCCGGACGCGCGCCCGCTTCGTGTCACGGTTGAAAGCCGCGCGTGGCTCAACGAAGCCGGCACCGGGCCCCTCGACGCGCCGATCCCTAAGTGGCGCCTGGGTGACCGAACGCTGGCGTTTCCGGATTCCGCGCTCGCGGTCCCCCCGCACGGCACGGCAACCTGCACGATCGCCGTCATCGTCGACAGGCGGCTCGCACCTTGGTCGCCCGACACACCCAACCTCCATGCGCTGCTGGTCTCGCTCCATGCCGACGGCCTGCCGATCGACACGGCCTGCCAACGTTACGGCTGGCGTCAGTTCACCCTTCGCGGCCGCGACCTTTTACTGAACGGCGCGCCCATAAAACTGCGCGGCGACATCATCCACCCCTTCGGCGCCTACACCTTTTCGCGCCGATTCGTCTGGGCGTGGTATACGATGATCAAGGCCATGCACGGCAATGCCGTGCGCCCGCACGCCCAGATTTACCCGCGCGCCTACCTGGAACTGGCCGATGAAATGGGCCTCTGCGTCTTGGATGAAACGTCGGTGTTTGGCAGCTCCGTCCGTTCTAATTTTGCCGAGCCCGCCTTTTGGACGCGGTACGCGGATCACTTCAAAGGCCTGATCGAACGCGACCGCAATCACCCGTCGGTTTTCGGCTGGAGCTTCGGCAATGAAATGTTTGCCGTCTTCCGGCTCAACGCCGTCAGCCCGGAAGACGAGAAGCGCTGGTACTCGCAACTGACCGACATCGGCCTTGCCGCGCGGCGGCACGACCCCACCCGCCCCTGGATCTCCTGCGACGGCGACGGAGACCTTTTCGGCGCGTTGCCGGTCTGGAGCAAGCACTACGGCCACAACGTACCCCCTCTCGCCGACGACACGCGCGGGATCGACAAGCCCCTGATGGTCGGCGAGAATGGCGGCACCTACTACGCGCGTCCGGCAGAGCTGGCACCCTTTGCCGGCGAGCGCGCCTTTCTCGACTATACCGGACGCAACGAGGCCTTGGCCGTGGACCTCTTCCAGAACATCCTCGCGCTTGGCCCGCAGCTCGCCTATTTTTCTGCCAGCGAAACGGTCTGGTTCGGCTTGGAACAGCTCCCGTTCGGCCACACCGACTTCGCCCGGCTGCCGTCGCTCGCGGACGGGGTCTTTTTTGAGGGCATCTCGCCGGAAGGCAAGTTCGGCATGCAGATCGAGCGCCTGCCCCCTTATTCCGGGACGCTCAATCCCGGCTTCGATCCCGCTCTGCCGCTTTACCGGCCGCTCGCCCTGTTCGAGGCGCAGCGGGCGGCTCAAGATCCGCGCGGGCCGCAACCCTGCCGGTGGGACCGCCGCCTGCCAACCCCTGAGCGGCCGCAAGCCCCGCCCCCGGTGATCGACAGCGTATCATACGCAGGGGGCCCCGCCCTGAAGCAACGGCTCGCCGCATGGGGCGTCGCACTCCATGCCCCGGCAGAACGCTTTCTGGTGCTGGATGGCGGCACGCTGCCTTCCGACGCCGTGCGGCGGGCGGCAGAGATCCTCGATCAGGGCGGCACCGTCCTGATTCTGGCGATCGAGCCATCCCTCGACACCGCCCGGCTCTCTTCGCTGCTGCCGCAGCCCGTGGCCTTAACCGCGCGCACGGCCACCGCGCTCGAGCGGGGTGACGACGCTCATCCATGGGCGGCGCCGTTCAGTCTGGCCGATCTCTATTTCGCTGAAGAGGAACGCGACGCCGACCGCTGCGTGATGCGCTGCGGTCTTGCCGGCCCCTTCGTGACAAGCGGCCGCGTGGCCCTGACCGCCAGCCGGACCGACTGGTCGCTATTCAACCGCCGCGCGGAAGAGGAAAAAGTCGGCGCGCTCTTCTGCTATGAGCACCTCGTCAAGCCCTCGGGCGCGGCCTTGGTGACACACGCTGCAGGACATGGCGGAACTCTCGCGCTCTGCACCCTCGACACCGCGGTCGACACGCCGGCGCGCCGCGCCTTCTGGCGGCGGCTCTTCACCCACATGGGCGTCCGGACGCATGCCGACGGAGCGACCGGCAGCACGCGCGCGCGACGCGAGCACGACCTGCTGCTGGACGGCCCGCCCGCGCCATGAAAACGCCGCGCCGCGCCCGTGCGCACGCGAGCCGGACAGTCACTGGGGATCGGTCTCCTGCAAGAAGAGCCGAAACACTTTGGCCGTGTCCTCGCCGAACTCCCGGCACGCCTCGCGCGTGACGGTGGCCGTGTTGGCGGTCGCGAACGGCACTTCATAGGTCGTGCTGATCCGGTTGCCGGGCACGCAGTCCAGCACCCACATCTTGAAACTGCGGCCCGCGCTGTAGTTCGCGTCTGTGTTCCAACTCTGTCCGAAGGGCAGATCATTGGCGAGCCGGTAGTCGAGCGCGCCGCGCTGATGTTCTTGCAAGAGTTCTCCCAGCCGCCGCTGCGCCGCCGCGTTCTCGCTGTCCTTGGTGTAAACCTGGTACAGCCACTCGTTGTAGGTGCCGCGGATCCACGGGCAGTGGATGTCGAGCACGATCTCCAGCTTGCCCTGCGCGTGCGTCGTGATCCAGTTGGTGATCGCCGCGCAC
>MWEJ01000190.1 GCA_002071025.1 Verrucomicrobia bacterium ADurb.Bin070
GCGGTGCCGCGGTGGCGGCGCTGGCTGCCAGATCTGGCCAAGGCCGCGCTGGCGCTGGCGGTGATCGGTATCGCGGCGGCAATCTGGTACCAGCCGCCGCTGGTGAAGGCCGGGTTTCCGTATGTGTCCTATACGTTCCGCGGGCAGCGTGCAGAGGGTGCGATGCTCTTCCGCCCGCTTGCGATGCCGACCCGATACTATGTGGCGTTGCCGGAGCGACTGGCTGAGCGATATCACTGGTTTGCTGTGGACCGGCGGCGCGAGGTGGTGGCTTTAGCAGAGGCGCCGCAACGACGTATCCTGGGGCGCCCGGCCATTCGCCGCAGCGACCCGCTCGGGCTGGATCTGGAGTTCCGCACGCTTGACGGTTCGGAGTGGCGGATCTTCTTTCTGGATGATGCCATCGTTTTTTCGAACGCGCTGCTCGCGGTGCGGCTGGACACGCGACAGGCAGCGCCCCAGCCGTAGAGCGTCGAGTCGTGATGGGCACCGGAGACGGTGGTTGGGAACGGTTTTATGGTGGAGTGTTGGAAAACGGTGCTGCTCGGTTGGGCGGGCGCGGTAACAGTGTGCGGCGCGGGCGAATGGTCGGTCCGGGTGCTGCCCGAGCCGGCCGAGACGAATGCCGTGACGCTGCGCCTAGGCCTGCAGGCCGGTTTTCTGGACGGGCGCTTCCATCCGCTGCGCGCGGAATGTCTGGCCGGTCCTGAGTGGAGCGCCGAGCCCGGGGTGAACCTGCAGGCCACCGTCGCCGCAGAACCGGTTGATCGGCCGGTGCGCGTCGTGCACGGCGGCGCGGATGGCGGCGCGGAGCGGCGGGGCATCACGCAGGTCACGCGGCCGTTGCGGCGCGGGGTCCGTCATACGTTGCGGCTGCATGGACGCCGTATCGCCGGCAGCGGGAGTGTTTGGGTGACGTTCACGCCGGTGGGCGGCACAGCCGAAGACGGCGTGACGCAGCGGGTCTCGCTGAAAAACGGTTTGTGGGGTGCCCACGACCTGCCTGTCATTCCGCAACGGGAAACCGCCTATCGCTGCCGGTTGGCCGTGAAGCCGGGCAGTGGTGTCGAGCTCGGCTCGCTGTCGCTGACACCGGATGACGCCGAGGCTGGCTGGGACCATGAGGCGCTGGAAGCGCTGCGCGCGATGCGGCCGGGCGTCATCGGCTGGCCTGCTGCCAAAGGGCTGGGCCCCTATGTGTGGTACGACGGCGTCGGCCCGAAGGCCGTGCGTCGGCCCGCCGTGCCGTCCGTCCTTCCTGAGGATGGGCACACATTCGGCACGGCGGAATATGTCGCGTTCTGCCGTCTGGCAGGGGCTGAACCGATGCTCCGCGTCACGGTATTTGAGCCGGAGCTGGCGGATGAGCGCGTGCCGGACGAGGCGGCGGGCATCCGGATGGCGGCGGAGTGGGTGGCCTATTGCAACGCGACGGGCGGTCATCCGCTGGCCCTGCTGCGGCAGCGCCACGGACAGGCCGAACCGTTGCGTGTGACGCGGTGGGAACTGGCCACGCGCAACGGCGAGGCACCGTCGGCGGCGTCCGCGGCGGCATATGCGGCGGCCATGCGCGCCGAAGATCCCGCGATCCGCGTGACGACCTGCGGCGAGGCCACGCTGTTGCCGCGCAGCGACCGGTATGTGGCTGAGATTCTTCAGAGGCTGGAGGCGGCCCCGCTCGATGAACGGATCTACTACGCCGAATGGTATGGCGCGTTGGGCTTGGCTTGCGCGGCGCTCGACCGGGTGGCGCAAGGGCGCGGCGGCCGGGTGGCCACACCGCTGCAGCCCGAACAGGTGCTTTACCGCGTGCCCCGTGCGCGGAACATGTTGACCGATGTCGGCGCGCTGCTGGCGCTGATCAACCGCTATCCGGCGGGAGGCCCATTGCCGGTCGAGGGCGCACCGACCGCGTCGGACGCTCCGCTGCGCGTGCAGGCGGCCCGGTCGGATGAGGCGGGCGGTCTCGTCCTGTTTCTCTACAACGCCGGAACTGAGTCGCACACGGTTCGCATCGACCTCGCAGCGTTGCGGCGCCCGTTCATGCTGTGGGTCTCCGACCAGATGGCGGCCGACCTCACGGCGCGCCGCGCCTCACGCAGGGTGCCGGTCACCCGAATCCAGAAAGTCGGGGCCGCCGTCAGTCAGACGTTGGTGTGCGTGGCCGCCCCCTGCTCCTTCACACGCGTGCTGATTAAAGAGTGATCGGCCAGAAAAAAGCGCCCCGGCCAGGGCCGGGACGCTTTTGGGGGGGAATGGCGGGAGAGGCGCTCACACCAGACCCTGATCCAGCATGGCGGTGGCAACCTTCATGAAGCCGGCGATATTCGCGCCCATGACGTAGTTGCCTTCGTGACCGAACTCGGCGGCGCGGTCCCAGCACTGCTTGTGGATCTCCACCATGATCAGGTGAAGGCGGTTCTCAACCTCTTTGCGGGTCCAGGCGTAGCGCATCGAGTTCTGGCTCATCTCCAGGCCCGAGGTCGCGACGCCGCCGGCATTCGAAGCCTTGCCCGGCGCGTACATGATCTTCGCGGCCAGAAAGGCCTCGACGGCCTCCGGTGTGCTCGGCATGTTGGCACCTTCAGCGACCAGCTTGCAGCCGTTCTTGAGCAGCGCGGCGGCGTCCGTTGCGTTGATCTCGTTCTGTGTGGCGGAGGGGAAGGCGCAGTCACACGGCACGTTCCAAGGCTTCTGGCCCTCGAGGTACTCGCAACCGAACGCGTCGGCATACTCTTTGATGCGGCCGCGCTTCACGTTCTTGAGCTCCATCACGTAGGCGAGCTTCTCCGCCGTGATGCCGTCCTTGTCATAGATCGTGCCGGCGGAATCCGAGAGGGTCACGCACTTCGCGCCGAGCTGGTTGAGCTTCTCGACCGTGAACTGGGCGACGTTGCCCGAGCCGGAAACCGCGCAAGTCTTGCCCGCGAACTCCTCGCCGCGGCGCTTGAGCATCTCCTGGGCGAAGTAGACGCAGCCGTAGCCCGTCGCTTCCGGACGGATCAGCGAGCCGCCCCACGTCGCGCCCTTGCCGGTCAGCACGCCGGTGAACTCGTTGCGCAGGCGCTTGTACTGGCCGAACATGTAGCCGATCTCCCGTCCGCCCACACCGATGTCGCCGGCCGGCACGTCGGTGTCGGGGCCGATGTGCCGGAACAGCTCGGTCATGAAAGACTGGCAGAAGCGCATCACCTCGCGGTCGGACTTGCCCTTGGGGTCGAAATCCGAGCCGCCCTTGCCGCCGCCCATCGGCAGCGTGGTGAGGGCGTTCTTGAAAATCTGCTCGAAGCCGAGAAATTTCAGGATGCTCTGGTTCACGGACGGGTGAAACCGCAGACCGCCCTTGTAGGGGCCGATCGCGCTGTTGAATTCCACCCGGAAA
Source organism: Verrucomicrobia bacterium ADurb.Bin070 (assembly GCA_002071025.1). Classification (GTDB taxonomy): domain Bacteria; phylum Verrucomicrobiota; class Kiritimatiellia; order RFP12; family UBA1067; genus DUPH01. Next base: position 3,383 of record MWEJ01000190.1, read on the forward strand.
CCGCGGTTCACGTGAATCACACCCTTGTCGTCTTCCCAAGGCACGCGGAAAACGATCATGCGCTCAGGCTCGACCACCCGGTCAAGGATGCGCTCTTTTTCGAGGATCGGCCGGGCGGCCACCACGGGTTCCAGGGACTCCAGAACCTCCTGCACGGCCTGCAGGAACTCGGGTTCGTTGGCGTTGCGCTTGCGAACGCTCTCAAGGACGGTGTTGATGTAGTTCATTGTGCCTCTCCCGACTTGCGCGTCTCGACGGTCCTGTCTCCCGCATAACAAGTCTTGCCATAATAAAGCAAGGGGTGTGCCAGACCTGAAAGAGCCAGTATTCAGGCGAAATATGGCGGTACGACACGCCAAATAAGGCAGAAAACTGCGATTTTTAACAATAATGTCTGACAAAAATGTCATTCGACCAAAATGTTAACCGTTTTCCTACCCTTTGAAATACGGAGCAGAAATACCGGGCGCCGAATCCACCCGATTCACCGTCTCTCGAATCCGCTTGATTAAGTCAATTTATTCTGTAGACTATCGCCACATATTCATTCACTGGAAAGGGCGGAGCCTGTGAGAATCTCGACGAAAGGGCGGTATGGGTTGCGGACACTGATGGACATCGCGTTGCATCAGAGCCATGGTGCGGTGACCTTGAACGACATCGCGAAGCGCCAGCGCATTTCTGTCAAATATCTTTGGCAGGTGATCAACCCCCTGAAGACGGCCGGCTTTTTGAGTGTGACGCGCGGAGCCAAGGGGGGCTACGTCTTGGCGCGACGTCCCGACGAGATCGACCTTTTTGAAATCGTGACGATTCTTGAGGGCGAGGTGTCGCTGGTCGACTGCCTGCACAAAAATGAGGTCTGCGAGATGCGGGATGCCTGCGTGGCGCGGTCGGTGTGGATGGATGTGAACCGGGTGGTCGAAAAGGCGCTTAAAAAGGTCAAACTGTCGGATGTGCTCAAACGCTGCGAAGGCGCCTCTGACGTCAATAATTACGTCATTTGAAGCGCGGCGAGAATGGCGTTGAGGAATCCTTCGCGCCTGAATTACTGAGCGGCGGCCGGTGCCGGTGTGGGTGACGTGGGGGCTGCGGCACCCGCTGCGTCATTGGCCGTATCGAACAGCGAGCGTTCGGCGCGCGGCTGATAACGGGTGATCACGCCCTCGAGGCTGGCGATCGCCATCTCCCAAGCCGGCACATCCGTTTTTTGCGCTTTCAACTCTTCCAGCAGTTTCTTGGCGGCATCTTTGTTGCCCTGCAGGGTTAGGATGCGCGCGATGCCCATGACAGCCTGCGGGTGCAGAAAGTGGTCAGACAAGGTTTTGTCGAAGCGTTGATAGGCGGCCATCGCTTCGTCCAGCCGGTTCAGCCCCTCCAGCGCGTGCGCGCGCCCCAATTCAGCAATTTCTTTGAAGCCGACTGGCGCGCCTTTGCGTAGGCAGGTGTCGTAGGCTTGGAGTGCCTCCTCGTATTTCGAGGCGTCGTAATAGGCTTTGGCGAGCCGCAGACGAGCCGCGTTGCCCGCCTTGGTCGAGCCGTACTTCGCGACCACCGTCTCCAACTCGTCCAGCGACGACGCTTTCAACACCTCTTGGTTGGCTGACGCGATCTTGGCCGCCCGAACGTGTTTGAACGTGAACGCCCCGCCAAGAATCACCGCGGCTGCCGTGACCGTGATCAAGAACTGTTTGCCGCTCGCTTTCCACCAATCGTACAGCGGCAGCAACTCTTCAGGAAGGTTCTCTGGAATCGGGGCCAAACCGGTCTTCGCTACCTCGGTCGCGACGCTCTTCTCTTCGCTCATGGTGATCGCCTCTTACTGTTTGAAAAATGGGCGCTATTATTCGAGGTTCCCCCCCAGAATGCAAGTCTAAACAAACTGACTTTCAAGGGTCGGCGTCCAAGGCCTGCCATCTTCCGATCGGCCTATTTTGGGCATCGACAAAAGACCGCATTTCCGGCATCATACGAAGAACTTTTTTCTAATGTGCAACAGGACGGAGTGAGGTTGGCGTATGGAAGTACCCAGCGATTCGAGTATTCTGACAGATCCCGTGGATTCGGCCGCGTGTCCCAAGTGCGGGGCGATGCTGGATGTGAAAGGGCTGCCGCCGTTCAGTGTGGTGCAGTGCCCGACGTGCCAGTTCGAATTCCAGGTCCCGGCCCGGTTCGGCACCTTCATGCTCCTGCAATTGCTGGGCGCCGGCGGCATGGGCGGTGTGTACCGGGCGCGCGACGAGGGCTTGAATCGCGAGGTCGCAATCAAAGTCATGCTCAAGAGCCTCGGCGACGATCCGCAGTTCGTCGAGACGTTCCAGCGCGAAGCCCAGGCGGCCGCGCGGCTGAACCACCGGCACATTGCGCAGATCTATTCGTTCGGCCAGGAAAAAGGCCAGCCCTACATCGCGATGGAACTCGTGTCCGGCGGCAGCTTGGACAAAATGATGAACGAGCAGGGGCCGCTGGATCCGACCACCGTCATCCACGTTGGTGCTCAGATCGCCGAAGGCCTGAGCGTGGCCGCCGACGCCGGCATGGTGCACGGCGACGTGAAGCCCGAGAACATCCTGTTTGACGGCGATAAGAACGCCAAGCTGGTGGACTTCGGCCTGTCGGCCATGCAGAGCGGCCCCGGCAATGATGTCTGGGGCACGCCGTATTACATCGCGCCCGAAAAAGTGCGGCGCCAGAAGAGCGACTACCGGTCAGACATCTACAGTTTGGGCGGCACGCTTTACCACGCTATTACCGGCGTGCCGCCCTTCGAGGGCGAAGACGCCACGGCCGTGGTCAAGGCGCGCTTTGACGGGCCGCCCAAGCCGATGGGAGAGATCCGGCAGGGCGTTCCGAAAGAGGTCGAGGAGATGGTCGCGCGGATGCTGTCGGTCGAGCCCCAGACACGCTTTCCCACGTACGGGTCGCTGTTGGGCGACATGAAGCGCTACCTGGCCAAAGCCGGCCCCGTCAAGCTGGACAAGAGCAGCAAGAAGTTCATGATCAAAGGCAAGCGCGGCGTGACCGGCAAGATGGCTACGACCGGCATGCTCGGCGCCACGGGGGCCGTGACCGGCACTGTGGGCGACGTGCCGCCGGGCATGACGCCGGTTGAGGAGATCCCGGAAGTTGCGGAGTCGGAGGAGGAGGCCGGAAAACGCGGCTGCCGCATGATGGGCATGATCGTCGGCGGCATCGTGCTGCTGGTCGTTCTGGCGGGCGGCGGCGTGTTCGGTTTCATGAAGTATTCGAAAGGCAGGAAGGTCGAGGCCGAAGCCGCGCAGATTGTGAAGAGCCAGGAGAAGGCGCGGATTTCGATCGCCAAGGCTGTCGCCAATGCGAAAGTCGTGGTCGAAAAGGTGCGCGGCTATGTTCCGGAGGCGATGCAGTTCCCCCAGGCGGCCGCCGACGAGGTGGTCAAGGCTTTGGGCGA
>MWEJ01000191.1 GCA_002071025.1 Verrucomicrobia bacterium ADurb.Bin070
TCGACGCTCTTGCCGGCTTTGTCGTACATCTCGCGGTAGTCGGCGAAGGTCTGCACGGACGGCAGGAACTTCCGGGTCGCCGCGAGGCTCCGCGGATCGACATCCGCCACGGCCACAACCTGCCCGAGACCGGCGTCGGTCAGCCCTTTGAGATCGGCCCGCCCCTGTCCGCCGACGCCGACCGCCGCGAAGCGCACGGTCTCGCTGGGCGGTGCCTCGCCGCTGCCTGCGATCAGTCTGCGCGGAAGAATTGAAAACACGCCCGCCGCACTGGCGGAACAGAGGAACGCGCGACGGTTGAAACCGGTCTTCATAATGAATCTCCTCATTATTTTTGTTGGACGCCGCCTTCACGGGCCAGCTCTTCGAAGTAGCGTTTCACCAGCTCGCGGTATTCGGCCGGCGTTTTCTTGAGCATTTCCTCGTAGGCCTCCGACCCCATCTCGCCGCGGAAGCGGATCCACGCCGGGTTGAGCGGCACGCGGCGCGCGGCGTCCTGACCGCCCGCGCCGTGTCCGGCTGCCGCGCGCCGCGTGACGCCGCCCAGACGCGCCTGCGCCTGAGCCCACGCCTCGGCCTGCCGCTGCTCATGCGTACCCAGCGCCGCTGCCAGACGCTCCGCCGCTTCGCCGGCCCTCTCGGCGGCGGCAAGCTGCTGCGCATCGGCCGGCGCGGCCTGGCCGTTGGCCTGCTGTTCGGCACGCTGCGCCAGATCCAACGCCTGCCGGGCTTTGGCCTGGCCTTCGCGCGCCTGGGCTTGCGCCTGAACATCGGCGGCAGGGGTCGCCTGCTCCACCGTCTGCAGCGCCTGCTCGGCCAGCGACGCCGCATCGCGGCTCAGCGCCGCCGCTTCACCGCCCTGACGCGCGGCCTCTTGCAAGGCCGGGTTTTGCGCGCTCTCGGCCAGCCGTCCGGCCTGCTGCGCTTCGCGTGCCGCCTCGGCCGCCTGGCGCGCGGCCGAGCGCGCCGCTTGCATGGTCGCCTGTTTCATGCCGTCCAGACGATCAGCAGCCTGCCGGGCGGTCTGCCGCGCCATCTCGGCCGCCTCGGCCGCGAGACGTGCCGCCTGCTGCGCCTCTGCCAGTGCCTGGCGGGTCGCGGCCCGTTCCTGCGTCTCGCCCATCTGCCGCGCTTCGGCCTGCTCCGTGCGCTCACCTGATTGTCCGGCCAGCTCGCCGGCCTGTCCGGCCATGTCCGCCGCTTCGGCCAACCGTTCGGCCAATGCCTGGGGCAGGGGCCCCGCCGCTTGCGCCGCTTCGGCGGCCCGGGCTGCGGTCTCCACGGCCTCACGCGCCTGTGTCACCGCCTCTTGGGCCTGTTGTACTGCCTTGCGCGCCTGTTCGGCCACCGCCTCGGACGGGGCTTGACGCGCGGCGGCGGCCTGCGCTTCCTGCGCCAGCCGTTCAAGCTGGCGGCGCGCCTGTTCAGCCGCCTGCGCCGCCTTCTCCCGGGCCTCGGCCGCAACCTGCTTCGATTGCCCGGCCAGCCCCTGCGCCTCATTCAACGCCTCGCCGCGCCGTTCTTCCGGCAGCGCTGCGGCCTGCTCGGCGCGCTGCGCAGCCTCGCGCGTCAATTCAGCGGCACGCTGGGTTAAGGCCGCCGATTCGGAGGCGAGTTGCGCCGCCTCGTGCGCCTGCTCCATGCCGGGCTGCTCACCGGCCTCGCGCGCAGCTTCCACCGCTTCCGCATTCGCCTGCGTGGCCTGTTCGGCCGCTGCATCCGCAGCTCGTTCGCCCTTTTCCTGCGCCGCCTCCGCCTGGCCCTGCTGTCCGGCCTGCCGCGCCTCGGCCGCCTGCCGCGCCTGCTCCGCCCCGTCTCCGGCCTGCTGGGCGGCCTGTGCCGCCTGCTCGGCGGCGCGCGCGGCCCGCTCGGCAACCGCCTGGCGCTCGGCGGCATCGGCGACCCCTTCATTTGCGGTGCGCTGTTCCGCGGCTTGCTGAGCGGTCTGCGCCGCCTCGCGCGCCTGTTCTGCGGCGCGCGCGCTCTGCTCAGCCGCTTGCTGTAACGCCGCCGTCGCAGCCCGGGTTTCCGATACGGCCTCCGCCTGCTCGGCGGCTTCCAACGCCTGCTGCGCCGCATCCTGTGCCAGACGCGCCGCCGCCTCGGCCTTCTCCTGCGCGGCCGCCTGCCGCTTCAGCGCCTGTTCCTGCTCCGGCGTCAACGCCTGCTGCGCCGCCGTCATGGCTTGCCGCGCCTGCCGGATCTCTTCCAGCGCCGCGTTAAACGCCGTCTCTTCGACCTGCGGCTTGGCCTGCCACAGCTTCTGCTCGGCCTCGTTCTGACGGTTCGCCCACTGCTCCATCTCCTGCCGGTCCAGCCGGGCGTCCGCCGCCTCTTGCGCCAACGCCTGTTCACGCTGCGCCACCTCGGCCAACCGGCTCAGCGCCTCCTGCTGACGGTTCTCCTCCTGCAGCACGCGGTTGACCAGATCGTTGACCTTTTCAGCCGCTTCTCGCAGCGCGCGCTCGGCCTCCTCGCCCGCCTGCTTGCGCACCTCCGGCGCGGCCAAAGGAATCTGCTCCAGCTTTTGAAAGGCTGGCTCGACCTTCTCGTCGCGCGTGTCGAGGATCGCCTGGGCGAAGGCTTCGAAAGGCGTCTTCTCGCTCTGTTCCGCCGCCTGCGACAAACGCTCTTCGGCCTGCAGCACCTCGTTGCGCGCCTGCTCCAATTTCTCGGCCGCCTTCTCCGTCAGTTCGGGACGGTCATACGCCCATTTTTCCTGTGACACTCGGTTCGCTGCCTCGTGCAGCTCTTGCGCGGCTTTGCGCAACTGTTCTTCCATGGCCTTCTTGGCAGCCTCACGCACCTGTTCGCGCAGCGTACGCGCGTCAGATTTCAATTGCACCGTGATCGCGCGGCTCTCGCGGATCTGAGGTCCACCCAGTTCGGGCGGCAGGTTGTCCGTCGCACGGAAACAGAGCGTGAACGTGCGCACGCCGCTATCGTACAGCGCCTGAAGATCCGGGCCGCCCGACACCTCGGCGCTTGCGGCACCGGGGACCGACACCGTGAGCGGCAGACTGATCTCGGGGTGTTTCTCGGCCTTGACAACCAGCGTCAAGGCGCTGAAGCCGTAATCATCCGCCGCGCGGCCGGTGCAAACGAGCCGGTCATACGGCGGCAGGCTCAGACGCGACGCCTCAGGGCGTTCCAGCGTGATTTCTGGCGGCCGGTCCGGCCACGCCGTATAGGCGGACCATGACGGACGGTTGGTGAAGCCATGCACGTCGCGCAGCGCGAGCGTCCAGCGCCCGGTGCGGTTGGTCGTCAGCGTCTGCAGCCAAACCGCGTTGGTGGCCGCACCGCCGGGATGAGGCAGTGCCAGATCATTCACAGCCAGCGACGCCGCGCAAGCGCGGTCAAACGCCGCCTCGATGCGCACGCGCGTGCCGGCCACCGCCTCGATCTCCTGCACCACGCCCACGGTCTGCGTGGCGGCCCGTCCGGTGTAGGCCGGAAAGGTATACGCCACCCGTGTCTCGCTGACGTACGGCTCAGTGACCACCAGGACCGTGTAAGGCCGTGTCCAGGCATTGCCATAGCGCACGCGGTATTCGAAACCTTCCTCCACCGACGGCAATTCCAATTCATACGCCACAGGATCGGCACCGGGCGCCGACAGCCGTTTCATGCGCTCCACGACCTTGCGTCCGTCCGGCCGCTGGAAATGGATCTCGGCGCGCAATCCGTGCCGTTCAGGTGCCGCAACCTCGAAGCGCAGCGGCGTGCCTGCAAGGCGCATCACATCGCCGGGCTTGACCTGCAGGGCGCTGGCCTGCAGCGTATCGAATTCGCGGTGCGGCGCGAGCGCCCGCATCAACAGCAGCCAGCTCTGCTGCGGCCAGACGGCGAAAAGCGCACCCAGCACCAACAGCGCGGCGACCGTCATCAGCAGGAAGGGCTTGACCGTCCGCACGGTAAACTCGCGGCGCGGCGACACGCCGGCCAGTTCGCTCTTGGCGTCCCGCGTCAGCAGCGCGATCAAATCGCCGGAAGCCCGTTCCGCCTCTGCGCCGCCGCAGGCCGCCAGTTCCAGCGCCGAGCTGATCCGCTCCTGCATGTCGGGATGGCGCGTTTCCAGCACGCGGGCCATGCGCGTCAACGTCAGCGGACGGGCCAGCGGCACCACCAGCATCGACCAGGCCGCGGCGGCGGTCAGGGTCAGTCCCGCCAGCGAAAAGGCCCAGCGCGCGGCCGGATGCGCGAGCACCACCGCCGCGTCGATCGCCATCACGGCCAGGGCCGCGGCCGTGGCCACCGCCACGACCGCCAGCAGGCCGCGCGCCAGCAGCAGCAGCCGCACGCGTCGAATCAGACGCCTCAGCCGGCCCGCCAGCTCAGGCGGAAGTCTTTGTGGGGATGTCATGGTTAAGCCAGTCCTCCCTTTTTGCGCAGCAGCCATTCAGCCGTCAGCAACAGAGCCAGCAGAAGCAGCACCAGCGGATGATTCCAGAGCGCGATCTCGCGCCGCTCCTGCACCGTGCCCCGCCCCTCGCCGAAGGCCTCAGCCAACTCCGCCAGCCGGTCGGGCGTCACCACGCGGCCGCCGGTGCCTTTCGCCAGCGCCTCCAGCGTGTCGCGCGACGGCCTCACCGTGCCCATTTCGATCGGACGGCGCGAGGCCGTCACCAGAAAGGAGGTTTCGACCCGCTCGGGCATAACCGCATCGAGCCGCACCACCTCAAGATCGAACGCGCCGGCCTGCGTCTGCGGCGGCAGCGTGGCCTCGTAAAAACCGTGCGACTCGGCGCGCGGCGCCAGGGTCACGCGTGTGACGTCTGCGCCACCGCTGCGCAGCACCGCTTCGAGTCGCGCGTCCGCCACCCCAGAGTAATCCTCGTTCAGCACGCGGGCCATCACGGTCACCGGATCCTCGGGACCATACACGAGACGGTCGGTTCCGGCGCGGAAGCGATCATTCCCGGCGCGCAGGCGCTCGCCCAATCCCCAGCGCATGACCTGCCCCCAAAAGCGGTGATGCCGCGTGTCGCCCGTGCGGTATCGCAGGCGCCAGGTGCGGTCAAACGCCAGCCCCAGCACTTTGCCGCGCCCTACCCGCTGCGAGACGATCAGCGCATGGCGCGCGCGGTGCTGCATGACCGCCTCCAGATGCTCGGCCGCCTGACGCACATCGGTCAAGACCTGTTCGCGCTCGCCGCCCTCGGGCAGCGCCACGGCCAAGATCTCGGCTCCCGGCTTTGCCGTCACCGGCAGCCGCCAGTCAAACGGCGGCAGCGAGGTCCAAACCTCTTCATTCTCGGACAGGCTGCCGGACTGCACCATCACCGGGTGCCCCTGCCCGGCCGGCGTGAGCCGCAGCCGGTACGCCGCCTCAGGCCCCTGCCAGTATTCCGTCTGCGCGCGCACCGTGAACGGCGCGAGCGCGGCCAGCGGCGAGTCCGGCGCAAAGGCGTGCGGCATGGCCCGCGGTCCGCCGATCAAAACCAGCAGTGCGCCGCGGTCGACCACGCAGGCGCGGATCTCTTCCTGCACCTGCGGCGTCAGCGTCTGCACGTCCAGATCGCCCAGAATGATTACGTCAAACGCGCGCCATTCCTCGCGCCCGTTGGGCCAGCCGCCCGATTCGGCGTCGCCGAACTTGCGTCCCGCCGACGCCGGGAGCAACGCGGCGGGCGCCGTACCGGACACCTGATCGGGATGGGCCAGCCAGGACTGGAGATGCACCGATTTATCGCGACCGAAAAAGAGATTGCGCAGATAACGGAACTCCCAGCGCGGCGCGTGATCCACCAGTAGAACATTGATGCGGTCGTCGCTGACCGCCACGTCGGCACGCCAGGCGTTGTTGTCTGCAAACAACTCGCCGTCCAGCGTCTCGGCGCGCACCGTGTAACGCACAACCCCGTTGGTCGTCGGCTCATGCGCTAGCCGGATCTCGCGCTGCCAATCGTCCGACGCGATCTTCCACTCCTGCTCTTCAACCACGTTGGTCTCGCACAGCAGCGAAACCTTGATCGTGCGGCCCGCCGCGCCGGTCGCACGCACCGACGCGACCATCCGCACGCGATCCCCGAGGAACACCGATTCCGGCGCGGCCACATCGGCCAGCGCCACATCAAACGGCAGGCGCGTGCCGCCGACCATGACGCCACAAATCGGTGCCCCCTGCGCGCCGAAGCGCCGCGTCACCGGCAGCACCGACGTGTCGGCGTTGTGCAGGCCGTCGCTCACCAGCAGCACGCCCGCCAAATGCTCGGAGGGGATCTCTTTGAGCACGCCCTCCAGCGCGGCCGTGAGGTCGGTCGCCCCCTGGAAATGGCGCTCCGCAAACGACAGCGTGCCGGTCGGGGCAAGGCCGGCGCGCAACTCGTTCTCGGTCGCGCGAGCGAGGCCGCGCCCGACAGCAAAGAGGTCCAGATCGTAACGGCCGCCCAGCGTTGCCAGAAACGGCGTTCCATCCGCAGCCGGCTGCATCAGCAGCGCACACGCCAGCGCAACGCGCGTGGTCTCGCAGAGTGCGCTCACCTTCGCGCGCGCAGCCTCCGGCAGGGACTCCCAGAGCTTTCCGGCATCGGTCGCCGCGTTGGTGAGCGCGGCCTGCCGCTCCGCATCGAGCACGCCGGCATGGGCCGCCCACTGCACCCGTTCGAGCGGCGTCCATTGCCGGTCCGTGAACCGCATCGAGGCCGATCCGTCCACCAGCACGGCGACGCGGCGCGTGATCCGCTTATCGGTCGAGCGCACCAACACCGGCTGCATCAGGATCAACGCCGTCACCGCCACCGCCGCAGCGCGCAGCAGCGGGATCCAGACACCCAGCCG
>MWEJ01000192.1 GCA_002071025.1 Verrucomicrobia bacterium ADurb.Bin070
CCTGTCGCAGGCGCTGTCGCTCTACGTGGTGCGGCGCGACGCGCTGAAGACCGTGATCGCGGGGTATCCGTGGTTCTTAGACTGGGGCCGCGACACGCTGATCGTGCTGCGCGGGCTGATCGCCGACGGCCGGCACGCCGACGCGCTGGCGATCCTGCGGGAGTTCGGCCGCTTTGAGGAGCGCGGCACGCTGCCGAATATCATTCATGGCAACACGGTGGGTAACCGCGATACCTCCGACGCGCCGCTCTGGTTCTGCGTGGCGGCCGGCGACCTGATGGAGGCGCTGGGTGACCGCGAGGTGCTTGAGGCGGCCTGCGGACCGCGCACGCTGCGCGAGGTGCTGGTGTCGATCCTCTCCCACTACCGCGACGGCACGCCCAACGGCATCCGCATGGATCCGGCGAGCGGGCTGATCTACAGTCCGCCGCACTTCACCTGGATGGACACCAACTATCCGGCGGCCACGCCGCGCGAGGGGTATCCGGTCGAGATTCAAGCGCTCTGGATCGCGAGCCTGCGACTGGTGGCGCGCAAGATCGACGCCGAGTGGATCGCCTTGGCCGAGCGCGCGTCGCTGGCGTTGGCGCGGCTCTATGTGGTCAAGGAAGGGTGGCTGGCGGACTGCCTGCGGGCCAAGGCCGGCGAGCCTGCCGAGCGCGCGCCACAAGAGGACACGCTGCGTCCGAACCAGCTTCTTGCGGTTACGCTGGGCGTGCCGCTGGCGCCCGCGCTGGCGCGTGCTGCGGTCGGGGCCTGCGAGCGGCTGCTGGTGCCGGGCGCGATCCGTAGTCTGGCGGACCGGCCGGTGTTGGCGGACTGCGGCGTCTGGCGCGATGGCACGTTGCTGAACGATCCGCATCGGCCCTATCAGGGACGTTATCTGGGCGATGAGGATACGCGGCGCAAACCCGCCTACCACAACGGCACGGCGTGGAGCTGGCTGTTCCCGCTCTATGCCGAAGCGCTGGTCCTGCTGTACGGCGAGTCGGCGCGCGCGACCGGGCTCTCGCTGTTGGGGTCGGCGGTCGAACGGCTGAACGGCGGCTGTCTGGGGCATCCGCCGGAGATTTGCGACGGTGACGCGCCGCACGTGGCGCGCGGCTGCTGCGCGCAGGCGTGGGGTGTGTCCGAACTGCTGCGTGTCTGGTTGCGGATCTCGCGTGCCGTTCCCTCCTTGCCTTGACGGTTCGCCACTCTCGTCGTATGCTGATAACACTTATGAAAACGGGGCTGTTTGCGTGCATGGCCGGCGGGTTGATCGGATTGGGTGCAGCGTTCGTGAATGCCGCGCCGCCCAATATCGTTTTCGTGCTGGTCGACGATATGGGCTGGACCGATCTCGGCTGTTTCGGCAGCACCTATTACGAGACGCCGAACATCGACCGCCTCGCCGCGCAAGGCATGCGGTTCACCGACGCCTACTCCGCCTGCACGGTCTGCTCGCCGTCGCGCGCCTGCCTCATGACCGGCCAGTATCCCGCGCGGCTGCGCATCACCGATTGGATCGCAGGCCACAAGCGCCCCTTCGCCAAGCTCGCGGTGCCGGACTGGACGCTGCGGCTCGCGCCCGAGATCCCCAACCTCGCCCGCACGCTCAAGGCTGCGGGATACGCCACGGCCAGCATCGGCAAGTGGCACCTCGGCGACGAGACGTGCTATCCGGACAAACAGGGCTTCGATGTCAATATCGGCGGCTATCACCGCGGCCAGCCGCCGAGCTATGTGGCGCCGTATAAGATCCCGACCCTGCCCGAAGGCCCGGACGGCGAGTTCCTCACGGACCGCGAGGCGGCCGAGGCGGCGCGCTTCATGCGCGAGCACCGTGACCGTCCCTTCTTCATCTATCTGGCGCACTATGCGGTCCACACGCCGATCGCCGCCAAGCGCCAGGTGTTTGAAAAATACAAGGCCAAGCAGGACAAGGAAAACCCGCACCACAACCCGACCTACGCGGGGCTGGTCGAGAGCGTGGACGACGCCATGGGCGTGATCCTGCGCACGCTGGACGACCTGCGGCTGGCGGACAACACCGTCATCGTGTTCACCTCCGACAACGGCGGGCTCATCGGCTGTACCTCGAACCGGCCGCTGCGCGTCGGCAAGGGCTCGGCTTACGAAGGCGGCGTGCGCGTGCCGCTGATCGTCAAGTGGCCGGGCGCGACAGCTCCCGGCAGCGTCTGTTCCGTGCCGGTCATCGGCGCGGACTTCTTCCCGACGCTGCTCGCGATGGCCGGCGTGCCGCAGCCTGCCGGGCATGTCGTGGACGGCGAAAGCCTCGTGCCGCTCCTGAAGCAGAACGGCACGCTGGCGCGTGACGCGATCTACTGGCACTATCCGCACTACCATCCCGGCGGGGCCACCCCTTACGGCGCGATCCGCGCCGGCGACTTCCGGCTGGTCGAGTTCTATGAAGACCGGCATGTTGAGCTTTACAATCTCAAAGACGACATCGGCGAGACGCGCGATCTCGCCGCTTCCCGTCCGGACCAGGTTGCGGAACTGAAGGCACGGCTGCACGCCTGGCGCGAACGGGTCGGCGCGCAGATGCCGACCCCCAATCCCGATTATGATCCCGCCAAGGCGAATCAAGGTCAGCGTCCGGCCAAACCGGGTAAACCGCGTTCATGACGAAGGAGTTTACCGGCGTGTCAACGGCAGCGAGCCCCGGCTTCGCGGGAACCATCTGGCGCGTCAAATACAGAAACGCCGACGGCGAGATCCGGCTCGAAGTGCTGCAAGGCACGTTATTCACGCTTTTCTGATGCGTTTTCCAGCTCGATCCCGAACAGGGCGCCGAGGTCGTCGGCCAGGATAGCATCGTCCTCGTCAGGCTGCGCCTGCTGGAACGAGCGGGCCAGCAGCGTGGTCTGGCCCGCGCCGCGGAGTTCGAAGAGCTTGATCGGCGCGCGGTCAAAATCCGCCGCGACGGCCAGCAGCGTGGCCGCGCGGTAGACGCAGAAGGGCGCCTGGCAGTGCGAGCACTCGAAGCGGAGGTCGCCGAGTTCAGGCAGCAGCGCGCCGGGCGCGAACAGGCCGGTCTCGACCGCGCCGGGCAGGTCATCATGGGTGAACATCGCGTCGCCGCACTGTTCGCACAAAGCGTCCAGCTCAGCCCATCGCGCCGGCGGCAGCGGCCGGACCGCGAGATTGACCAGCGCGGTGCCGCCCTCCCGGTTGGTGAAGGTCGCCTGCACGTGGCCGCGCCGCACGCGGCACGAGGTGAGCCGCCCGCCTTGCAGCAGGCGCTGGCCCAGGGCGATGTCCGACGAAAATTTCGGCAGGCAGACGCGCATCACATTCTCCAGCCAGGCGCGCCCCCAGAGCGTGACGCCGGGCTCTTCCCAAGCCGCCTGCGGCCGCGCCTGCCGCGCGTGACGGTTCTCCTGCGCGTACTCAAACAGATCCAGTTGCATGCGCCCCATGATACCACCGCCGCCGCCCCGGCCCGCAAGGGCAAAAAGGAGAAGGGGGGTTAGCTAAAAAATTACCTGACGTTTTCAGCCGACGTTTAATATACTGGACTTCAAAGGATTCCTGTCATGTCAAAATTGTCTGCTTTGCTGTCTCTGCCCTCGAAATCGCTTCCGGTTGAAACTTTTTTGCCGAGAGCTGTCAAAGCGGTTGAAGGTTCATTGGTTGAAAAAAACGGAAAGCCTTACATCACATGCGCTGTCAGGCACAAGGATGTGCTTGCAAAACCAGAAGAGGTTGTCCGCCAACTTTGGATCCAGACATTGCTCAAACAGTATCATTATCCCATAGAACGGCTCGCGGTTGAATATCCCGTCACATTTGGGCGCGACACCTCCAAACGGGCAGACATCGTTGTTTTCGATGCCGACCGTCCGACAGTTCCGTATCTGATTGTTGAGGTCAAACAAATCACATCCAAAGGCGCCATCCCTGAAAAGGAACAAAACGCTTTTGAAACGATTGCCCTGCGGGCAGCCGCTTTCAAACAAGAGGCACGCGACCTGCTCGCCCGCGCCCAGCGCACGGTCGAAATTGCAATCGAGGAGGGTGAGGCGGCAGGAATGGCGGTCCTGGCGGGAGGGAATCATGTCTGATGCGATACAAATCCGCGACCCCATCCACACGTTTATCAGCCTGGATGCCGAACAGGCTAAAATTGTCGACACGCCAATTTTTCAGCGGCTTAGAAACATCAAGCAACTGGCACTGGCCTCTCTGGTTTATCCGGGTGCGCTGCACACCCGGTTCGAGCACAGTCTCGGCGTTTTTCACGTCGCCTGCGAAATGTTGCGTCGGTTGGGTCTAGAGGATGACACTGACGCGCGCGCCGTCCGTTTGGCGGCGCTGCTTCATGATCTCGGCCACGGACCGTTTAGCCACGTCTCGGAGCAGTCGCTGAATATGTTCGCTGACCGCAACAGCCTGCCTGCCGATCAGAAAAACGAAAAAATACACGAATTGATCACCGCAAATCTAATCAGGCGGGATAAAACGATCATCAAGGTTGTGGGAGAAGATATTGTCGAGACGGTAGTGAGATTGTTAAATAATTGGGACGGTGATCCCGTCATGCAGGCGATCATCTCGGGTCCGCTGGATGCCGACAAATTGGATTATCTGTTGCGGGACAGCTATTTCTGCGGTGTCGCATATGGCCGTTTTGACAGCGCTCAGTTGTTAAGGTCGTTTCGCTGCGACAATCGGCAACTCTTGTTGGAACGATCCGGCATGACGGCTTTCGAACAGTATGCGCTGGCTAAATATTACATCACGCAGAATGTTTATCGTCATAAAGGGCGGTTGATCACCGATGAAATGATAACACGGGCAATCGCGCTGGGAATCCGTGTCGATAAAATTCCGGCAATGGAAAAACTTTACCGGTTTGACGGCTCGGAATCGTTCTATGAAAACTATGTTCAGTGGCAGGACGCCCGGTTCCTGACGGAATTCTCCGGTAAAAAGGCGCGTGAAGGGAAATGTAAGCAGATTTTGGTCAGGCTCATGGAACGACGGCTCTTCAAACGAGTGTATTCAGTGGATCTGGACAAATTCCCGACCGAAATCAAAGCCGAATTGAGCCGGTACACGGAAACGCCCGAGAATCTCAAAATGAGAATGCGGATTGAACGCGGCGTGGCGGATGTGCTATCTTCAACTTTCGGAATGGGCAAGGTTGATCCCGATTGGGTGATTTTCAAGTGTGTGCGGAGCAAACCGATACGTGATCTTGCCCTGAATGGCGGTGCGGTGTTGATCAACGACGGAGAAAAGCCGGTTCCTATTGAGGAGTGCTCAAGATTTTTACGGGCGGTAGGCATCGACGGTGCTGGCGGGGGGGTTGATGTTGAGGTCTACGCTCCGGTCGAATGGAAGAATCACGCGAGACGGGATGGGGTTTGCGAGCGTCTCGAAAAACAGGTCTCGGATGCGATTGAGGCGGGTGTGAAAGAGGAGGTGACGGACCATGACAGCATTTGAATTTGTGTTGCTGTTATTTAGCGTGGTTCCCGGGCAACGGATTGAAGGACGGACAAAATTACAAAAGGTGGCCTATTTTTTCGGGTCGCATCTCGGTGTGGAAGGAATTTTGGGATACCGGCCCCACTACTACGGGCCTTATTCGTCAGAAGTGGCGGACGCAGTGTCCATGCTGGCTTCGCTTGGTTTTTTGGGCGAAACAGTTTCCCCCGGCACGTTAGACGCAAAGGGTTTTGAACGCAGGAAGTATGTGTATGAACTTACGACAGAGGGGAAAGAGGCGGTAGCCGTAATCTCAAAGCATGTGGATCCCGATTTTGTTTCCCGGTTTCAGAACGCGGTCGAAAAGCTGACGGCGGTCACCGATGCCGATTATCTGCCGTTGTCCTACGCCGCAAAAGTCTTATGGGTCACCAGAGGGCGGCCGGATCCAACACCGGATCAGGTTCACGAGAGCGCGAAATCGAAGGGTTGGGAACTGAATGAGGTTCAAATTTCAGAAGCGTTCGGTTTCCTGAAGGGACTCTCCTCCCAAGGGTTCAACGCTGTTGTTTCCGTACACGCCTGAATCCCTCTCTTCTGATGTCCATAACGCCTGAACTCTGTTTTTCGCCGGGGGGCCGCTTCTATCTGGCCGATGCCGACACGCAGGAGCTGCCGCTCGCCGACGCGGCGGTGGCGCGTTGGCGGCGCGCCTTCGAACAGGCCGCCGCCGAGGGTTTTCTCGCCCTCGCGGCCTTTAACGAACCCCTGCCGGCCTCGCTGGCTTTCGGGCGCGCGTTCGCCCGCCGCTATCTGACCGCGCTCTGCCACGCGCCGCGCGCCGAGGGCGACGCCCTGCCGGAGCTGCCGTTCGACGCCGCGCAGGACTGGGCGGAGTGGCTCGAGGCCGCGCCGCCGTTCCGCGGCGCGGAGGCGTTCGACCTCGCCGGTGCCGAACGGCTGTGGCGCGACCTTCACGAAACCGTGCGCGGCCGGGCCGCCGCGGAGGGCGGACTCGAAGCCGTTCTTCACGCCTTTGGACCGGCCTGGCGCGCGGTCGGACGCGTCACCTTCCATCTGGCTGAAAACAAGAAGAACGCCGAACGCCCCTTCGCTTTTATGGTGACCTATGCGAGCCGCGTCTCGGAGATCGGGCGCGTGCAGCATCTGCCGCTCAAGCGGGCGCTCAACGACTCTGCCGGCGCCAACAACCGCGAGGCGCTGCTGCGCCTGCTGGATCCCATCCAGCGCGCCATGGTGCACAGTGCGCTGGTCAAAGAGCTGTTCGAGTCCGGCCGCATCTATCAGCCGATGGCCTGGACCTCCCGCGAGGCGTACCGG
>MWEJ01000193.1 GCA_002071025.1 Verrucomicrobia bacterium ADurb.Bin070
CCGGATCCCACAGGCGCGGGCGTCCGAGCGTGAAGGTGCGCGCCAGCGGCGCGGCTGCGCCGGCCGGCACGTCGAGCGCGAAGGTCTGCTCGGCGGCGCGCCGGCCGCCGGGCGCGAGCAGCGTGACGGTGACGGCGGCACGCACCGCCTGCGCGGTGGCGTTGGTGACGGCCGATTCGACCCGCACGACAGCCTGCGCGGCACCGGCTTCCGGCGTCGTAACGAAGGTGGCCTCGTGCGCGACGTGGACGGGGTCGCAGCGCGTCAGCGTGACCTTGCGGTAGATGCCGGCGCCGGGATACCAGCGCGAATGGTGCTGGCGCGTGTCAGCCCGCACGGCCACAGTGTTGGCGCGACCGAAGGCGACAAAAGGCGTGGCGTCGACGCGGAAGCCCAGGTAGCCGTAATCCCAGCCGCCGGCGCGCCGCCCGTTGATGAAGACCTCCGGACTGGCCATGACGCCGTCGAAATCGAGGTAGACGCGGCGGCCGGCGTCAGCGGCAGCCGGCGTGAAAACGGTACGGTACCAGCCGACGCCGCGCCAGGGAAGCTTGCCCGTGCTACCGTCGGAGTCGGGGTTGAACGGCCCGGAGATCGCCCAGTCGTGCGGGACGCGCACCGTCTGCCAGGCGCTGTCATCGAAGGCGGCGGCCGATGCGTCGAGCGCGGCGTCGGGGTCGCGCTGGAAGCGCCAACCGGTGTCGAGTCGGTCGGTCGCGCGCTCGGCGCAGACCGATGCGGCGCAGAGCGCGAGCCCTGCTGTCAGGATATGTCTCATCGTCGGGGAGTCCTTTCGTCACGAAAAGAAGGGCGCGCCGCTTTCAGACGCGCGGATCGAGTGACCACGGCGCGCACTGCGGCACCTGCATCAGCGCGTCTACAACTGCGGCGGCTTCTTCGCCCTGCTTTGTCGACCTATTGCAGCCAGAGGACGGTACCGCTGACGTAGAAGAGCTTCAGCGTGCCGTCCGACGACGGTTTGACCTGCCAGTGGCTGTTGGGCTTGTTGGTCCAGTCCAGCGTGCCGGAGATCGTGTTGCCGTCACTGACCGTCGCGATCGTGTACTGCTTGGCGGTCTCCAGCAGGCCGGGATTGGCGACGGTCAGCGTCGCGCCCGCGCCGAAGGTCAGCGAACCGTCAAGCAGCAGGCAGTCGTTGTCGGTTGCGCCGATATCGACCAGCAGCGTGCCGGTCAGCGTCGTGTCGCAGGCGAGCGTCAGGTCGCCGACCGTGCCCGCGCCGCCGGGCGCGAGCGTACCGGTCACCGTCAGCGTGCCGTTGCTGACCGCGCCGCCGCCGCTCAGCGCGGCGAGCGTCTGGGCGCAGCCGTTCAGGTCAAGCCCGGCCCCGTCGGCCACTACCAGCTCGGTGCCGGCGGGCAGCGGACTCTCATCGGTCAGCTCTGTGGTCAGCAGCGAGCCGTCGCCCGGATCGGTCAGCGCAACATAGTTCACGATGTTGGTCTCGTGGCGTCCCAGGACATCCACGCCGAAGCCGAATGACGTCGTTTTCCACCACTGAGAATTGACCGGCCCACCGCCGCCGGTGCCCTGACCGAAGCGCGCCTCGAAGGCGTGCGGACCGGGCGTCAGCGTGTGCGAACCGATTGTCGGAACATTCCAAGATGCACCGTTTGCGATCACCGTCACGCCGTCGATCATCAGCTTGACGTTGTCGTCGAAGTTCTCAGCAAAGGTCCAGGTCTCGTTCGTCGGGGAACGGTTCCAAACATAGCCCTTGTAAATCCAGGTGGTATTGTAGGGCTCCTGATACACGATATTGGCCATGCGGGTGGTGAGGCGGGTGACGATGCTGGTCGACATCGGCTCGGTGGTATTGAAGCTGCCGGCCACCGGCGCTTCGTACAATCCCGGCTGGGAGCCGACAAGCCGCATCACGCCCTCGTTGACCGTGATCGGCGCCGCGGTATCGACCTTCGCTGCGAGCGTCGCCGTTCCCTCACCGGTCTTACTGAAGCCGTCGCACTGCAGGTATCCGCCGGAGAGCAGGCCGCTGGAGGCCGTGACCACGCCGCCCGTGACCGTGAAGGTGCCAAGATCCAGGATGCCGCCAGACAGCACGATGTCGGAGCCCTCCGGCAGCGCGCCGGCCGCGCCGAGGCTCAGCGTGCCGTTGCTGACCGCCGTCGTGCCGCCGTAGGTGTTGGCCGCATTCAGCGCGAGCGATCCGCCGCCCAGCTTGGTGAGGCCGCCACTGGCGTTGGCGCCGAGCGTGGCGGTCGCGGCGTTGTGGATGTTGGTGCCGCCGCCGGAGAGCGTCACGGACGGGGCCGAGGTGTAGCCGAAGCCCGGACAGGTCACCTGGATGCCGCTGACCGTGCCGCTTGCCGAATCGAACACAGCGAGCGCCGTCGCGCCGGTGCCGCCACCGCCCGCGATCGTGACCATCGGCGGCCCGATGTAGCCGCCGCGCGGCGCCACGGCGATGCCGTCCACGCCGCTGCCGGGCGGTGCCCGCAGCGGGACATCGATCGTCCCGGTCAGGTTGGTGGTATCGAACACCGCTCCGCCCGCGTAGACATGCACGGCGTCGGGCGCGCCGGTCCCGGTGTTGAAGATTTTGCCGTTCTGGCGTATCAGGATGGTGCCTCCGTCAAAGTTCACGTACGCGACGGCTCCCGTGCGCGACGTCGACTTCTCGATCATCGATGCGCTGACCGTGCCGCCGTTGAAGTTGGCGATCGCCAGCATGTTCGTGCGGTCGGCCAGCTTGATGTTGCCGTTGATTCTGACCTGCGCGTCGCCGTCCACCGTGAACACCGCATAACCGTTTTGCACGTTATTTTCGCTGGCCTCGCCCACGCTCAACTGCGACGACGTGTTGAACGTGCCGCCGGCGGTGTGCACCACGGCGGTGCCGCCGCGGCTGAGGCCCAAGCCTCCGCCGTACACGCTGCCCATCTTGAAGGCCCCGCCGGTCTGCCGCAGGATGCCGACGCTGTTGGCGTTGCGCCCGAGATGGAAATAGCCCATGTTCGTGAAGGTGCCGCTGTTTAACTCGTAGTAGCCGTATCCGGAATATCCGATGCGCCCGTCGCTGGATGAACCGCCCCAGTTGTGCATGACGCCGCCGTTCTGATAGACCGCGCCGTGGCTGCCGCTGTTGTTGCCGACATAGAGCCGCTGCGTGACCGAGGCGTTGTCTTGGATGGTCAGAACGCCGCATCCGCTGTTACCGATCACCAGCATCGCCTGAGAGACATTGTAGGGATAAAGATAGCCGCCCCACGCGGTGTTGCCGCCGACGGTCATGCGGCCGAAATCACTCGCGTTGTTCCCGACATACGCCGAATTGTTGGTCACGTAGACGAACGTCGGCACCGGGTTGGTGAGAAACAGATGGGCGGTGCCGACATACAGCGTGCCGATCTGATGATCGCCGGCACCCTCGAACGACAACGCGCCGCCGTAAACCTTCATGTCGCCCTTATAGGCGGTCTTGCCCTTCAGCGCAAGGGTCTGGTTGCCCAGTTTCGTCAGCCCCATCAGATTGGTGAAGTCGTAGGTATAGGCCAGCGGCGCGAGGCTGGTGTCGATCGCGAGGATCGCGTTGACGGCTTTGAAGGAAGCCGTGTCGTGCAGGTCGCGCAGCGCGTCGGCCGTCCAGCCCTGCGTGCCGTTGCTGGCGTGCACGGAGAGCGTGGCTCCGCCGACCACCGTCACGCGCCCGTCGTTGTAGCCTGACAGCGAACCCGGATGCTTCGCGTAGAGCGTGCCGTTGCTGATCGTAGTCGTGCCGGCGTAACTGTTGGCCGTGTGGTTGAGCGAGATCGTACCGGTGCCGATCTTCACTGCGCTGCCCGACCCCGAGACCTCCCCGTTGAACGAGGCGTAATGCCCGTTCGCCGCATCCAGGCGCGTCCAGCCGTTCAGTGTGGCCGGCCCGTTCCAGAAGTTCCGCGTGTTGTTGCCCTGACGGGCGTAGAAACGGGCGTTGTCGTCCAGCACCAGACGCCAGAGCGTGGGGGTCGTCATCTCGTAGATGTCGAAATACGCGCCGCCGCGGACGGTCAGCACGTTGTTCTCGTCGCCGCCCATGTTGGTGCCGGCCTCGATCGTGAAGCTGCCCTCCCGAACGTCGATCGCCGCTGCGGGTCCACCCGGGGTGACGGCCACGGTGGTCAAGCCCACCTGGTTCTGGCCGACCTTGGTGAGGATGTGGTCGTTCATCGTAAAGGTCGAAGTGCCGTTGACGTTACGCACGTCCCAGCGGCCGTTCTGTACGCCGCCGAAGGTTGTGTCGCCCGCGAGCGTGACGATGCGCAGCGCGTTGTACTGCGAGACGTCGGAGTTGTTGACGATTGCGCCCAGGTTGTCGACGCCCGCGCCGGAGACGGTGATCGCCTCGGCATTCAGGTTCATGGCTTGCCCGGACAGCGACCCGCCCAGATCGAGCGTGCCGCCGGCTTCGATGACCGTGCCGGCCTCGGCCGTGCCGAGGGCCGCGTTATTTGAGGCGAGCACCATACCGCTCTTGATGACGGTCGGCCCGGAGTAGCTGTTCGCGGCGGTGAGGACCAGCTTGCCCGTGCCTTCATGGGTCAGGGTTCCGCCGCCTGTGATGACGCCCGAGATCGTTTGCGTCACGCTGCCGCCGAAAGCCAGCGTGCCCGCGCCCAGGGTGGTCGGGCCGGTGTAGCTGTTGGCCGCCGTGAGCAGAGCCTTGCCGGGGCCGTCCTTTGCGAGGCCGGCGCCGTTGTCCGACACCCGGGCGTTGACGGTCAGCACGGCCGCGGCGTCGTCATTCTGCAGGATGACGTTTCCGCCCTGCGCGAGCGGCGCGAGGAACCCGTCGCCGGAAGCCGCGCCGACCGTGACGTCGGCCTTGCCCGCGCCGATGAAGAGCGCGTCGGCGCGCAGGGTCTTGTTGGTGTCGTTCTCGCGGGTGGCGATCACCGCCGGCGTGGCGGTGTTTTGGCGCACGTAAAGGATGCTGTTGGTCCACGCGCCCGCCAGCGTGATCGCGCCGTCCGTGCCGTCGCTGTCGATTTCCGCGCCGAGCGCCGCGTTGTCGGGGATGACCGAATCCGGTCCGCGCGCCGCGATGGAGGCGGTCGACGTGCTGGTGAGGTGCAGTCCGTTCACCGCATCATAGGCCACCATACCCTGTCCGTTGATCGTGATCCACGAACCGACCAGTCCCGCCGGCTGTCCGGTGATGAAGATCCGTGCGCGGTCGCTCTCGCCGATGCCGGCGCCCGTGATGGTGAGCGTGCCGCTGCCGGCGCGGGCAAGGGCCGCGAAGGTCAGCGTGGCGCTCTGCCCCTCGGCCGCCGGCGTGAAGGCCAGCGTGCTGGCGTCGCGGCGCACGGTGAGCGTGCCGGCGGTTTCGCTGAAATTCGCCGCGCCGCCGTCGTTCTCGACACTCAGCGTGCCGCCGTCGAAGATAACCGGCGAAGCGTCGCGCAGCCGATTGCCGTTGTTGGCGGCGGCCGTGTTGGCCAGGCGCAGCGTCGCGCCGTTAGTGATCGTGTAGGACGAAGAGGATGCGATCGCGCCGGCCGCGCCGGCGAGCGTGAGCGTGCCGTTCTCGACCGCAGTCGCACCGCTGTAGGAACTGGCGCCCGAGATCGTCCACGCGCCGCTGCCGCGCTTGATCAGCGAGACCGTGCCCTGGTCGTTCATGATGCCGCCATGATGCCGCTGCCGCCGCCGTTGCTGACGGTCAGGGTCGTTCCGGCGCCGAGATTGATGACGCCGTTGGTCGCGTTGATCTGAATCTGCCGGATGCTGGCGTTGCCGTTCAAGTTGACCGCGCCGGAGGAGTTGTAGGTGATGTCGAGCACGCTGGAGGCGCGCTGCAGCGGCCCCTCCACCGTAATCGTGCCGACGCCGTTCAGGTTGAGCGTCTTGGTGCCGCCGCTCATGCCGCCGATCGCGCCGACGGTCAAGGTCCGCGCCGCATGATCGTTGCGCAGCGAATAGGACGCGGTGGTCGAATCGGGGCCCAGCCGCAGCGTGGTGTCGAGCGTCTGGCTCGCGCCGGCTGTACCGGTGATGCGGACTTCGCCGCCGTCGCGCAAGATGTTGGTCTGACTGGTCCCGGTGCCGATGGTATACGCGGCGACCGACGCCGTATCAAAAACGATGTTCAGGATGCCGGGGAGCCCAGCCGTGTTGAGCGCTGTGTTCGCGCTGGCCTCAGAGAAGGTGGCGGTCTCCCCGCCCGACGGATAAGGCGACACGCTCCAGTTGGCGCTGTTGGTCCAGAAGGCGTTTTGCGCACCGTTCCATGTGCCGCTGGCGGCACGCACCCCGGTCACGGCGCACAGCGCGACGGCCAGGGCAAGTTGAAGACTCTTGACGACTCTTGTATTTTTCACATCGACCTCACAGGGTTCTGCTTTTGACCACATGCATTCTGGCACATCATGCTATCGAATGGCTCAAAATGATATCAGCGTTTTGCCCGGGGCGTCAATTGACTTGTTGAAGCGCAATATGTCACACTGGGAAATATGAAGCGCTCAATCCTCCTCGTTCTTATCAATCTTTTCGCCGTGTGTGCCGTGCAGGCCGAGCCTGCGGCAGAACGGCTCATGCACGCGACTTTCAAGGTTTTCAACGCAGCCTCCACCGCGACAGGCTTCCTGCTGCGCGATACGGCACCGGACGCCGCGTCCACGCAGGTCGTACTGGTCACGGCCAAGCACGCGTTCGAGCGGGCCAAAGGCGACCATGTCCTGCTGGTCTGCCGCGTCAAGGACGCGACCAACCGCTGGCAGCGCCT
>MWEJ01000194.1 GCA_002071025.1 Verrucomicrobia bacterium ADurb.Bin070
TCCGGCATGAATGTGGCCTGCCGGCTGGTCGGACACCCGGTCAGCGCGAGCTATGAGCTGTCCGGCTTCTTCGGCGCACTGCTTGCGGCGCTCGCGCTGGCCGATACGCAGCGCAAGCGCGGACACGTCGAACTCGACCTGTTCACGCGCCTGTACGCGCTCGCAGCCCGGCGCTGGGTCGGTGCCTTCAACGTGTGTGCAGGCGCCGTGCTGGTGCTCGTCCTGGGCGGTCAACTGGTCAGCCGCGCCTGTGTGTTGCTGCGGGCTGGCGAGGTGTCCGAGACGCTCAAGTTGCCGTATCCGTGGCTGATGATCGGGGCGGCGGGCGGGCTTTTCCTGCTGGCTGCGTCGTATGTGACCGACTTCGTGGTGCTCGCCTTCGGCCACCTCAAAAAAGACGCCTACGAACAGCAGCGCGCGCAGACGGTCAATCCGATCTGCGATGAAACCGAGGCAGGGCGCGGGAAGACGTCTTCGGCGGAGGCGTCGGCCAAGAAATGGATGGTGCTCGGGCCCGGACTGTTTGTTTTGGCGGGCGCGGCACTCTGGGCCGGACTCCATTTCACCCGCGTCGCGGCCAGCCCCGCCGCGCTCGGGTATCTCGGGATCGGCATCATGCTGACGCTGATTCTGTTTGCCGGCATGTCGCCGGGGCTGGCGATGCTGCTCGCGGGGTTCATCGGCTTGCAGACCCTCAATCCGCCCGCCACCGCGGCTGCGCTGTTGAGCGGTACGGTCGGCGCGGAAGTCTGGTCGGTCTTCTCGAACTACGGCTTTACCGTGATCCCGCTGTTCGTGCTGCTGGGCGAAGTGATCTACCACGCGGGTTACAGCGACCGGTTGTTCCGTGCCGCGCAGGCGTGGTTCGGGCATACGCGCGGCGGACTTGCGGTGACCACGATCTTGGCGTGCGCCGGGTTCTCGGCGATCTGCGGCTCGAACACCGCCACGGCCGCGACCATGAGCTCGGTGGCGTTGAAGCCGATGTGGCGCAACAACTATCATCCCGAGCTGAAGTGTGGCAGCATTGCCGTCGGCTCCACGCTGGGTGCGATGATCCCGCCGAGCATCGTGCTGGTGGTGTACGGCCTTTACACCGGGCAGAGCATCGGCAAGCTCTTTGCGGGCAGCATCCTCCCCGGGTTGTTGCTGACGGCTCTTTTGGTGCTGACCGTGAAGGTGATTCTCTGGCGCCATCCCGACTGGGCGCGGACCGGCGTTCGCGGTTCACGCCGTCGGCGTTTCGCGCTGCTGCCGCAGGTGCTCGATGTCGCGGTGCTGTTCGGCGTGATCATGGCGGCGATGTGTTCGGGGGTGGTGACGCCCACCGAAGCGGCCGGGCTTGGTGCGCTGCTCGGCATCGCCGGCTGTCTGGCACGCGGCAGACTCTCGCGCCGGCAGTTCATGAACGCCGTGTTGGCGACGCTGCGCATCACCGCGATGGTCTTCCTGATCCTGGCCGGCGCCACCGTGTTCGGACGTTTTCTGGTGCTGACGCGCCTGCCGTTCGCGTTGACCGACTGGGTCGCGCAGATGAATCTGGCGCCGGCGCTGATCCTGCTGTTCATGATGGGCTGCTATCTGGTCGGCGGCTGCATCATGGACGCCTTGGCGTTTCTGTTGATTTCGCTGCCGCTCTTTCAGCCGTTGGTGACACGCATGGGGTACGACCTGATCTGGTTCGGGCAGGTGGTCTGTCTGGTTACCACGCTCGGCGCGATCACACCGCCGGTTGGCGTCTCCTGCTTTGTCGTCGCGGGGATGTCGCCCGACGCGCACGCCGCGCAGGTCTTCCGCGGCGCGATGCGCTTTCTGCCCGCTTATCTGATTGTCTTCCTCTTGCTGATGCTCTTTCCAGATGTCATGGTGGGCTGGCTGGCCGGCAGGGTCAAGTAGCGGAGCGGGTCATTTTCTGGGAGCCGCGCCCATTTCGAAAACCAGCGTTCCGCCCTTCATGATGTCGGCGTGCTCGAGCTTCATGCCCGGAAAGGGTTTGCCGTTGAGGGTGATCCCCTGCACGTATTTGTTCTCTTTCGAAAGATTTCGCGCCTCGACGGTGAAGGTGCGCCCGCGCGGCAGGCGCAACGTGATCTTGCCGATCTGCGGCGCACCGAACACGTAGCCGTCGTTGCACGGATTGAAGGGATAAAACCCCATCGCGGAAAAGATATACCAGGCCGACATCTGGCCGCAATCGTCGTTGCCGCACAGGCCGTCGGGCTTGTTCTTGTACTGCGTGTCGAAGATCTCGCGGATCAGTTCCTGCGTGCGCCACGGCTGGCCCGCGTAGTTGAAGAAATAGGCGGTGTGGTGGCTGGGCTCGTTGCCGTGCGCGTATTGTCCGATCAATCCGGAAACATCGAGCACAAAGCCTGCGCCTTCGACCTTGGACGGGAGCGTGAAGAGCGTGTTGAGCTTCTTCACGGTGGCGGCTTTGCCGCCCATCAGCGCGATCAAGCCCTCAGGGTCATGCTGCACATGCCACGTATACTGCCAGGCGTTGCCTTCGGTGTAATCGTATCCGCTGTGTTCGCCGTGGTTCAGTTTCACAGGGTCGAACGGCGTGCGCCAGTTACCCTTGGCGTCGCGGCCGCGCATGAAGCCTGTTTCCGGGCAGAAGAGGTTTTTGTAGAACTCCGCGCGCTTGGAAAAGCGCTCTGCGTCGGCATGTTTGCCCAACGCCTTGGCGAGTTGCGCGGCGCAATAGTCGTCGTAGACATACTCCAGCGTGCGCGAAACACTCTCGCCCTTGATGATGTCGAACGGCAGGTAGCCGTAGCGGGTATAGACATCCCAGTCCGACTTGGGATGATTGACCGTGAGCGATGTCTTGATGCCCTGGAACGCGGCTTCGGCGTCAAACCCGCGGAAGCCCTTGAGGGTGGCGTCGGCGATGACCGGCACCGAGTGGTTGGCGATCATGCAGTGGTTTTCCTTGCCCCACAGGGTCCAGATCGGCACATAGCCCTGCGCCTTCTGGTGCGCGATCATGGTTTCGATAAAGCCGTCCACGCGCTCGGGAGCGAGAATGGTGTAGAGCGGATGCGCCGCGCGGTAGGTGTCCCAGAGCGAGAGCGTGGAGTAGTACGTCTTGCCCGGCGCGGTCAGCACCTTGTCGTCTGCTCCGCGATACTGCCCGTCCACATCCGCGATGTTGTTCGGCTGGATGAAAAGGTGGTACATGGCGGTATAGAAATTCTCTTTCTGCTCGAGCGACCCTTCGACCTCGGCGCGGGCGAGCAGGGTGTTCCACGCGGCCTTGGCCTGCGCGCGCACCTTCATGAAGTTCCAGTGCGGGATCTCGGCGGCCAGGTTCTTTTTGGCGCCTTCCACGCTGACGGTTGAGAGCGCCACCTTGACCTGCAGGGTGTCGCCGGGCTTGAGATCAAAGTCCAGCACATAGCGCGGGGCTTTCTCCCCCTCTCGCGCGGGGAGTTGCCGGATCGCGGCGTAGGGCTTGTCGAACTTCACGACATAGAAATAGTGGCGCTTGACCCACGCCTGGGCCTGGTTGTGGCCGCTGATGGTCGTGGGGTCCTCGACGGTCACGTCGCTGGCCAGAATGTGCTTGCGCAGCGCCTCCTTGCCGCTCACGATGCCGTATTGCAGGTCGACCAGCAGACGCGCGGGTGCGGCATGCTTGAAGGTGTACCGGTGAAACGCCACGCGCGGAGAGGCGGTCAGCTCGACATCTACGCCGAAGTCGTCCAGGGTCACCGCATAGTATCCGGGATGGGCCTGCTGCGTCTCTTTCTTGTAGCGGCTGTGATAATTCTCGCGCTCGATGGCACCCGTGAACGGTTGGAGCTGAATGTCGCCGAGGTCGGGGCAGCCCGTGCCGTTGAGGTGTGTCTGCGAGAAGCCCCAGATCGTCTCATCGAGATACATGTAGCCGGAGCAGTAGGTCCAGGTGCAGTTGCCGGTGTCGGGGCTGGGCTGCACCAGCCCGAACGGGGTGCAGGCGCCCGGGAAGGTGTGGCCGTTGTCGGCCGCGCCGATGAAGGGGTTCACATGCTGCGTGAGATCCCGTTCCGCGCTGCGGAACGGGCAGGTGCAGCCGGTGATCAGTGACAGGAACGCAAGCAGGCCGACGGTTCTTTTCATGGAAGGGATCCTTTCGGTTAACATCCAGTGCCCTATTAAAACAGGCCGGACCGATGCGAACAAGCCCGATTTCGCGCGGGTGGCGGGCTTGACATCCCGGCGACGGTTTGCCACGCTGGATGGCATGACACACTCCGCGTTTCCTCGCCGCCGGTTTCTGCAGGCGTCTCTGGCCGCGGGCGTCGGCACGTTGGCCGGTGCCGGGCGCGCGGCGCCGGGCATGCGGCCGCTGCGCCTCGGTGCGCCGGCCTTTGTGAAAACAGACGATCCGGCGGAACTGGCCCGCTGGCATCGTGCCAACGGGTATCGCGCAGCGTATTGTCCGCCGCTCGACATCAAGGACGCGGCCCGTATCCGCGCGGTGGAAAAGGCATTCGCCGAGGCCGATGTCGTGATCGCAGAAGTCGGGCGCTGGTGCAACCTCACCGACCCAGACCCGGTGAAGCGCAGGCAGAATCTCGCCAAAGTCACGGAGGGATTGGCGTTGGCCGACGCTGTGGGCGCCCGGTGCTGCGTGGACATCGCGGGCTCGTTCAACCCCGAGGTTTGGTACGGCCCGCACCCCGATAATTTCTCGCCGGCCTTTTTTGACGCGGCGGTCGAAAACGCGCGTGCCGTCATTGATGCCGTCAAGCCGACGCGGGCCGCCTTCACCTATGAGATGATGGGGTGGTGCATGCCGGAGTCTCCGGAGCGGTATTTGGCGCTGATCAAGGCGATTGACCGGCCGGCGTTCGCCGTGCATCTCGACCCGTGTAACCTGATCAATTCGCCTGAAAAGATCTATCGCAACACGGAGCTGTTGAACCGCTGCTTCGACCTGCTTGGAGACCGGATCGTCAGTTGCCACGCCAAAGATTTGGCGTGGGAAATCGCGTTGAACGTCCATTTCCGCGAAGTGCGCCCCGGCACCGGCGTGCTGGACTACGCGACCTTCCTGCGCCGTCTTGCGGCGCTGCCGTCGCCGCCGCCCCTGATGATCGAACATCTCAAGGGCGCTGAGGAATACGCCGCCGCAGCGGCCCATATCCAAGCCGCCGGTGCGGCGATCGGTCTCGCTTTCGCGCCGTAGCCCGGACGGCTACGCCGCCCGCTACTGCACCCACACGTGTCGGATGCGCGGGCCGTCAAACTCGCAGAGGAAGATGCCCTGCCACATGCCAAGCTGCACGTTGCCGAAGGCGACGATGACCTGCACGGACGAGCCGGTGATCATGGTCTTGAGGTGCGCGGCGGTGTTGCCGCCGGCATGCGTGTAGGCCGGATTCTTCCACGGCGCGACGGTGTCGATCTGGTGCAGGATATCCTGCACCACGTGCGGGTCCTCGTTCTCGTTGATGGTGATCCCGCACGTGGTGTGCGGCGTGAAAACCGTCACAACGCCGTCCGTGATGCCCAACGCCTGAACCGCCTTCTGAACATGGTCTGTGATGTTCACAAACTGGGAATGCGCACTGGTCTGCACATCAAAGCTTTTCATGGTTGGACTCCTTTCACACTGCATGAAGCACGTTAAGTAACCTCGACCGTCACCAATTTTAGAATGCAGGCGCCTCGCGTGCAAGTTCAAAACCGACAGCTCAAAACAGAGAGGAGGCGAGCAAGTTCAGTTTTTAACCACGATTTCCTTTGCTTCCGGCAAGGCAAAGGGTAAACTCACTCCCTGTTATGGCTTACGAAGTGTTAGCACGCAAATGGCGCCCCAAGGGGTTTGACGACGTGGTCGGACAGGAGCACGTCACGCGCACGCTCAAGAACGCGATCGAGGCCGGACGCGTCGCGCACGCCTATCTGTTCGTCGGGCCGCGCGGCATCGGCAAGACCTCGCTGGCGCGGATCTTCGCCAAGGCGCTGGATTGCGAGAAGGGGCCCACCACTGCGCCGTGCAGTGCCTGCAGCATGTGCCGCGAAATCGCGGCCGGCAACGCGCTGGATGTGCTGGAGATCGATGGTGCCTCGAACAACGGTGTGGACCAGGTGCGCGACCTGCGCGACCAAGTCCAGTTCGCCCCGACACACGGCACCTTCAAGATCATCATCATCGACGAAGTCCACATGCTCTCCACCGCAGCCTTCAACGCGCTGCTCAAGACGCTGGAGGAGCCGCCGCCGCACGTGAAGTTCATCTTCGCCACGACGGAGGGCGACAAAGTTCTGCCCACCATTATTTCGCGGTGCCAGCGCTTTGACCTGCGCCGTATTCAGACACCGCTGATCGTCGAGCGCCTGCGCCACATCTGCACGGCCGAGCACATCACGATCGACGACGACGCACTGCTGGCTGTGGCGCGCGGGGCTGAGGGCGGCATGCGCGACGCGCTCTCCGCGCTGGACCAGCTCATCTCTTTCAAGGGCGATGCCCTCACCGAGGAGGACGTGCTGGCGGTCTTCGGCCTGGTGTCGCGCCGGTCACTCGAGGGGCTTGCCACGGCCGTGTTGAAGGGCGACATGCCCGAGATCCTGCGGCTGGTCGCGATGTTCGACAGCGCCGGCAAGGACATGCGCCGCCTGACGGTGGAGCTGATGGAGTCCTTCCGCAACCTGCTGATCTACCAGTATGT
>MWEJ01000195.1 GCA_002071025.1 Verrucomicrobia bacterium ADurb.Bin070
ATCGCGGATCGCGCGCAGCCAATCCTGCTGATGGTTCATGCCCTTCTCGCGCGGGATCGTCTTCGGCGGACTCGGGAGTTTCGTTCTGAGATCGTTCGGAACGAACTGGAGACCGTCGCCGTGCGGACCGATCGCCATGACGCCCTTCTCGCCCACGTACACCGTGCCGAGGCAACCCAGGTTTTGTCCGTGCTTTTTCTCGAGTTCCTCGATGATCGGCGGCAGGTTCTGATAGTCGCGCTTCAGACAGATGCCGGTCTTGTTCACGTGCGCCTTGTCGTACGGGATGCCGTCTTTCACGCCGTCATACCAATGCAGCGTCATCGCGTCCATGCCCGTGCGCGCGGGGAAGCGCCAGTGGATCGTATTGCGCCACGTCCAGCTCCCCGCCACGCCCCACTTGAGATCGGTGGCCTCCACGCTCGAAGGGTGGACCTCGCCGAGGCGCAACGCCCAGAACACAGGATCGAGGATGTGCGTGCCCATGTTGCCGATCGCACCATTGCCGTATCCGATCCACGCATGCCAGTCATGCGGATGCATGCCGTTATGGTCGGCGGTCGGCGCGTAATACTCGCACACCGGCGCGGGCCCGCACCAGGCGTCCCAGTCCATGCCCTTCGGCGGCTCGGCCTTCGGCGGGCGGACCATCATCGCGTTCAGGCGATCATCGAACGCCCACACGTCACGGACCTGACCGATCGCACCGCTCTGAATGTACTCCACGAGGCGGCGCATGCCCTCGTCGCTGTGGCCATGATTGCCGACCTGCGTCGCGACGCCAGACTTTTTTTGCGCCGCGTGCATGAGGCGCACCTCCTCGATCGTGAGCGCCATTGGCTTCTCGACGTAGACGTGAAGGCCCTTCGACATCGCGAGGATCGCGGCGGTGGCGTGATGGTGGTTGGGCGTCGCGATCGCGACGGCGTCGATCTCGCCCCCCATCTTGTCCAGCATTTCGCGATAATCGTAAAAGGCCCGGATCTTCGCGCTGTCCGTCGTCGGCTGATGATGCTTCACCACGGCGCGGATTCTGTCCCAATGGCTCGGGTCCGGCTCGGCCATGCAGACGATCTCCTCGTCCGGGCCGCACATGCTGTTCAAAATGCCGTAGCCGATGCCGAGTCCCATACGGCCGCCGCATCCGATGAGGCCCAGCCGGATTTTTTTCTTGGCGACAACCTGCTGCCCGATCGAAAACAGCGGAATCGCCGCACTGCCCGCGACGCCCTTCAAGAAATCACGACGTAACATTTGTGCTCTCCCAAAACAGGTTCACGAATATTCCGTACATTCTCCCCGACAATACACCGCCTTACCGGTTAACACTCATTATGCGAGGAGCGGTAAAATGGGTCAATCCTGAATCCTGCCCCCCCCGAGTTGTGAGACGTGCATTCTACCCTTCAATCAACAGTTCCACGGCTTGGGCAATCTCATCGAGGTCACTTTCAGACAGCAAGCCCAGTTTTCTTACAAACCGCACGACCGATAGCGATTTGATCTGGAGCGCGTCCGCCGATGATGTCTTTGCGAGCCCTGTTTTTGCATTGGCCTCGACCTTGTAATGCCATGGATAATTGGCAAAATCGGGTGCCCAACCTGTCAACGGAACAACGATTCTCAATCGGAGTCGCGCCAGTCTGGTCGAGGACAGGACGACGGCTGGCCGCTCCTTTTTGATCTCATCTCCAACCGACGGATCGAATCTGACCAACCAGATTTCTCCGCGTTTAGGCGAGTCCGCCGTCATCATACACCTCCCCCGCTTCCGCGACGCAGTCAAACCGGTCGTTGTTGTAATACGATTCCGCTGCCGCCGCTGCCCGGCTCAAGAGTTCCGCCCGCTCAGCTTTGGTTTTCTTGCGAAGATCCCACTGCGTGGTTTGCGTGTCCTCTCCAGCCAGCAGATTGAACTGCTCTTCGCCCAACCAGTCGCAAGCCTGTGCTTCGGTGATGATTCGCTCCGCGTAACCCTTCATGACTTGGCGACGCAGCCACGTGCTATCTTCCTTGGGAATGCTGTCTGCTTTCTTGACCCCGTTCCGGCGGAGCAGCCTCGACCAAAACGTGTAAGAGTCTTTGGTGATGATCTCCAAGTCGTGCGCACGATGAATGATCGCTTCAGGACTCATGCCGAGTTCCTCGCTCAACGCGTCCAGCTCCGCCTTTTTGATCCGGTTGCGTTTCTCGCCGAGCTTCCGAATCATGACTTTCTGCGGAGCCAGCAGAGCTCCGGCAAAGCGAAAAGCCTTATCCTCATCCTCAGTGTCAAGGACGAGGTGCCCAAGCTCGTGCGCCAGCGTCAGGCGCTGACGTCCGCCAGCCTCCATTCTTCGCACGCCGACGGCATAGCCGCGCACATGTTCTGACGCACCTTTGGCAACCGCACACATGCCGTCGAACTTCTCACTCGCCTCAAGCTGAATGACATGGACCTGATGATCCTCCAAGATCGCTGTCAGGTTGAGGATCGGTGCTTCTCCCAACTCCCAATGGCGGCGCAAATGGCTTGCGGCCTTTTCAGCCTCCTCTCCCGTATAGAGACCTTGAAGCTTATCTTGTGTTCGGAGCTGGCCCTCGCACTTGAACTGTACGGCAAAGCGTTTCTGCGCCTCCTCTACGAACTGAGTTCTGAGCGCTTTCTCGTCCTTTGCGCGCAACCCGATGCGCTTCCGAAACGCTTTGATCCCGACCAGGCAATCCGGCCCAGTGGCCAACTCAAGCGGAGTCACGCCAAAAACATGGGCGATCTTAGTCAAAACTGAAGGCGAGGGTGTCGAGTCACCGTTCTCGTATTTGTGCAGCGACTGACGGCTGACGGCTCCGTCCAACTTGTCGGCAAGGTCTTCCAGAGACCATCCCCGGCTCATCCGCAAATCACGCAGGACTGTTGTTTCGTTCATCGTGGCCTTCCTTTCGTTCATCGTGGTTGACAAACTCATCAATAATCTATTATTCTGTCAACCGTGATTACCGATAAAAGGCCGATGCGCAAACATCGGCCGCGGAAAATCACATTCTGTCACAAGGACGGGAACGCTATTCCCATAAGCGTGTGAATAGTATGGCACACGGTGCCGCTCCCGTCAAACGGTCAGATTCGCGACTCCAACTCCTACGGGAACGCCCCCTGTCCGCCCCGCGACGGCAGATAGAACATCAGGTCCTGCGGTCCCTTCCGAAACGGAGGGGCTTTTTTAGCACCCAAAGTGCGTAGCCGGTACGTAGCCGCGTATGAGAATTCGTGCTTTTTGGTGGAATTGTAACATATTGTCGTATAGCAAATTAGAGTGACTTTAGGGGAAACTTATTTAAAATATTTTGATTTCGGCTTGCGGCTCGAACCCAGATACGGTATTTTGAGTTGTTCAATGTGAGTCATGTGACGTGTAATGGTTCAATGATGTAATAATTAGGCGTGATGTTTCGACCATCACTCAGGGAGTTAGCGATGTGTCAGATGATTCGGCCGGCCTGTGTTGTTGCGAACTTCTTTGCCTCCACGGGGCGCGAGACGGTTCAGCTTCGCGAACTGAGAAGGGTGTGCGAAAGCGCCGAAAAGACGGCAGTTAAACACGACTGTATTTTGGATTGGTCGCGCCATGCGGTTATGGCCATCAGTGACAAATACGGGAATCTGTTCACCTTGCATGACGAAACCGTAAGCAAGACTTCCCTTTTTGACGCATACATGGCCGCTGGTTATCTGGATGGGGAATTCAATTTCAACGTTCCGCCAGAGGTCATATCCAGTCTTCGAGAGGCACTGTCTAAGAGGCCTGGCTTGCGCAAGAAGCGGAGGTTAGTCGCGGTTTCATAATGCCAAGGTGAAACCATGATTCTACGTTTAAAGCGATTCAAAGATCCGGTTCATGGTTATATCGCGGTTCCTCTGGACATTTGTGATGCTTTCATCGACAATGAGATTTTTCAGCGACTGCGTCAAGTAGAGCAGACGTCGATGCGTTCACTCTATCCCGGCGCACGACACGACCGGTTTATACACTCTTTGGGGGTCTATCATTTAGGCTGCAAGGCAGTTGACCGTATCGAAGCTGTTAAGCGCGAGCGTGATGAACCCATCAACGACGATTGGAAACGTTTCAGAAAGTCGTTTGAAATAGCGTGTCTCATGCATGATTGCGGGCATGCACCATTTTCGCACGCATGCGAGCATTATTACAACCATACTGACAAGGCAGAAAATTCTCGGAGAGCCGATGAATGGCTGTTGGCGAAGTGCAAAAAAGATAAACGGTTCATCGCGGACTTCAATGCCTTGGCCAAAAAACCGGCACCGCACGAATCGTTCAGCGCGGCGCTCATGCTCGAGTTTTTCGATAACAAAATAAGAGAACTGGGTGCTGACCCGATTCTGGCCGTGCGAATGATTACCGGTTGCCGCTATCATGACTCCCAAGACTCAGACCACAAACTGGTTAACTGCCTGATCCTTCTTTTACACGGTGACGCGATTGATGTCGACAAGCTGGATTACCTGCTGCGCGACACATGGGCTTCTGGGGTTAAGAACACGGCCATCGATATTGATCTGTTATTGCATGGAATGCGGATTGGAGTAAAAGACGGTCCCCCCTGCCTCTGTTTCGACAAGTCATCGCTGAGCGTGGTGCAATCCGTTGTCGACGCGCGAAACTATTTGTATGACTGGGTTTTTACTCATCGCACGGTCAAGTACTACACGCATTTGCTTGACCTTGCCATTCGACGATTGGCGGAAAAAGCGACGAAGAGCAAGCCCGATGTTTTTTGGACAAAGGTCTTTTCAATCGACTCGTTTCGGAAACCGGTTGCAATCAACAAGACCACCCGAATCTATTTGCCGACAGATGGCGATATGTTTAGCCTGCTGAAGACCTGCGGGAAGAGTGACCCCAATGTGAATGAACTGCTCTCTCACAAACCTTCGCGTATCGCCTTGTGGAAGACACGAGCCGATTTTAGGGAACTCGAACTCGACGACAAGAAGAACACCGAGCAATTGAGGTTGGAAATTCCGGCAAAGCTTGCGAGCTACTGCAAAGAGCAGAACTTGGGACAGTACAAGAAGGATCGCTTCTTGATTATCGACGCGACCTCTGAACATTTGCAGATCTCACCGAGCGACATCTATATTGCCATGGACAGCGACAACAAAATACTCTCCTATTCAACTGTGATGGGGACTCCTACTCACTCGCCACAAAAAAATCCGGCGTTCTTCGTCTACGCGCCGATCGAGTTGAAGGCGCACCGCAAGGAACTCGTCGAACGCATTCGTCGCTGTTTCCAATAGCCGCCGATTCCTGTTTTGAACATCCGACTTGCTGATCATGTTGGCAACACTTTCTTCGTGCCCAAAATCAACGCTTCGATCTCGGCGTTGATCTCGCGGGACAGGCGCTCGGCGTTCGCCTTCTCGCGGGCGATCTCCTCGCGTTTGGCTGCCATGTGTACAGTAATTTCTTTCTGAACGGCCAAGGGCGGAATCGGAAGCGGGAAGGAGGCAATGTCCTCTGCCCCGATTTTCCACATCCCGACAGAGGTTCTGGCGTTGGACTGGAAGAAGGAACGTCCCAGCGGCGATTGGATGACTTCGCAAACATATTCCGGCAAGAGCGTGTCTTTTAAACGCACCCGAATCATGATGTCGGGGAAAAGAGTATCCGGAGCATCTTCCTTTGCCAGAGCGCACTTTGCGACATGCGAATAACTGCCGACGCTCCGGCAGATAAACAAGTCGCCTTTGTGAATTGAAAAGCGTTGTGCTGTCCGCTCTGGAATCTTGATGAATTTGCTTGCGCTCAAATCCAAGCCGCTTGGGAGAAGCGCGTTCAACTTAAGCATCTTGTGCGGGGTCGGCCCTGCCACGGGTTTGATGCAATAGCCGTTCATCGTCTCGATCAAATGGGCACCAAGAGCTTCTATCGGGTATTTTGATGTGACGAACCCCGTCAATCCTTGCGCAGACCGGCTGAGGAAGTTAAAGCTCCAGCGCTCCAAGTCTTTCCACCACAGGGCCAAGAACTTCTCAACGGGCTTTCCTGTCTCTGGAGGCGGAGTCCCGAGGAGATGGTAAAGGATGAGCGGCACTTCTGCTTCGAGTTTCACGACTCGGCTATTAGCCGCAGAGATCTCGCCTTGCTCCTTCTGCCAACGGGCGACGATGACTCGCTGTTTCTGAACAGGGGGAAGGGGAATCTCGAAGTTGAGGAACTCTTCCTCTTTGAATCGGTTACGGCTTACAGCTGAAGAGCCCGTCGACGCGGCGTTGACGGCGCGAATCGTCGAATCAAGCGTACAGAAGAGATAGAGATATTCAGGCAGAAGGCGTGTAGGGTCAGTCACGAACTGCGGAAACTCGTTGGAAACGTAACACGCCGCAAGCTAGGAAGGAACTACGGCAAAGGAAGCTTTCCAAGCAAAGAGCCGGTTATAGATCAAAGCATTTTCGACTAACTGTGTAATGTGGCTGGCGCTCAATCCGTTCCCGCAGACGGTCTCGCGATGAAAAACGCCTTCGCCGTACCATTTAACTCCCGCCATTTTGTATTCGATGTGTAGTTTACCGTCACCTCTGCGAGCGCCTGCGCCTGCTTGGCGTCGAACTCGGCCTGTTCCTTTTCCGTGAACTT
>MWEJ01000196.1 GCA_002071025.1 Verrucomicrobia bacterium ADurb.Bin070
CAGCCTCAATCCGCAGTTGACCGCCGACGTGCCGCGCGCGCAGAAGTTCCTGATCTACATCAACGCCCTGACGCAACTCGGCGTCGACAGTAGCACGCGCATCTCCACCACCGACACCCGCATCATCCGGCGTATGGTGCGCGACCACCGCTTCCGCAACCGACCCGCGATCGACACCCTGCGCATGTGGCCTTCCATCGCGCGCGGCGAAAAGCGCTGGATCTACCCTTTCCAGCATCTCGCCGACGCCGTGTTCAACTCCGCGCTCGACTATGAGCTGGCCGTCTTGAAGCCGCTGGCGGCGCCGCTGCTCAACCAGATCAAGCCGTGGGACGAAGCCTACATCGAGGCGCGCCGCCTCTCGGGCTTCCTGCACAACTTCTCATCCCTCGCGCCGGATGTCGTCCCCGGCGACTCCATCCTGCGCGAATACATCGGCGGCAGCCAACTGACCTACTAGAGCGAAAGGAAAAACATGAGCAAAGAACTGGAAGAGGGCAACGCCCTGACGCTGGATTTCGCTAAGATCGCCAAGATCGCTGAAGTCTGCAAAGACGCGATCCCCGTGGCCGTGCAGCACGCCGACACCCGTGAAGTAATCCTGGTCGCCTACACCAACGAACTGGCCATGAGGAAGGCATTCGCCGAACGCACGCTGATTCTCTGGAGCACCTCGCGCAACGTTCTGTGGGAGAAGGGCAAGACCTCCGGTGAAACCTTCGACCTGCTGGAGGCGCGCGTCAACTGCGAGCAAAATTCGCTGCTCTACATCGTGCGCCCGCGCCGCGGCGGCATCTGCCACACCAAAAATCAGAACGGCGAGCCGCGCAACTGCTACTACCGCCGTATCGACATGGACACGCTCGCCCTCACCAACCTGGATGCCTGAGAGGGATTGGTTTCAGGTTGCCGGTTCTTTAACGCAGAGACGCAAAGACGTTCAGTCATTCAGAACATCTTTTCGCTTGGGTTCCCGCCGCTGACGCCAAACTTGAGCGTTGAGTGTTGAACGTTGAGCGTTGAAAGTTCCCTCCTGCTTCTTCCTTCCTTCCTCCTTTCTCCTTTCCTCCATGCGCTATCGCTGTCCATACTGCCGGCACCTCTTCGACGAGTCCCCGCCGCCGGCCTGTCCGGCCTGCGGTAGGGTCATGGTCGTGCCGTCGATGAAAGCACTCAGTGAACGCCAGACGCGTCGGCGCGCGGTCGAACGTATCCGGCGCGAATGCGAGCGGCAGAAGGCGGCTCTGCAAGGACCTGTCGCGCCCGGCGTGTGGCACAATCCCCGCGTGTATCTTGCCGTGATCGCCGGGCTGGCTGTGCTGGGCGGCGCGATTTTCCGGGCCACCGACCGCGCGGCGCGGCGGCGCCATGCCGAGCCGCCGCACCGGCGCGCCATGCGGCATGTGGATGTGTTGGCCGAGGCGCTGGGCCGCTATCGCTTCCATGTCGGATCCTTTCCTGACGCTGAACAGGGCCTCGCCGCGCTCGTGCGCGATCCTCAGGTGCCGCGCTGGGACGGTCCCTACATCAACCAGCTCCGCCGCGACCCGTGGGGCACGCCGTACGTGTACACGCCGACATCGAACGGGCTGCCCGTGCTGCTCTCCTGCGGCGCCGACAAAATCCTCGGCACGGTGGACGACATCCGTCCCGACCCCGCGTGCTTTGATCCCGGCACCGAGTGGACCAACGGCTGGGTCTCCGCCGCCGAGCGCCTGCCCGGCGTGACCGTTCTGCCCTCTCGTCCATAAGTTGGGAGTTGGACGTTGAGCGTTGAACGTTACCCCCTCGATCATTCGCGGCGCAGCCGCGCGGCGGGCTTAGTCGCATACACTTAATCGCATACACTTAATCGAATACACTTAATCGGGCACACTTAGTCCATTTTCATAGTCTTTACCCCCCAACAGTTGCCGGTTGAGGGAGACGGCCAAGACTGACTAAGTGGATGAGACTAAGTGTAGGAGATTAAGCGTAACCGAGTCAGTGTGGCGCCCCGGTGTCAGCTCACACCCCAATGGTGTCTGACAAACGGCTTCCGGTTTCTGGTTGAAGGATCGCCGACGGGCCATATTCATCCACCCATCACCCACTATTACCGGTGGCGTTTCTCGGGCGAGGTTTGTATGATACGAACTTATGAGTGAGACGTTTCTCTCAGCCCTCTCTTTAATGGTATGGGTAGTTAAGAACTGAACAGGTTTTTTGACCCATGCACGAAATCACCCGCCAATACTATAACGCCAATGCGGAACCCCTCGCCACCCAATATCGGACGGCGGATGTGGCTGCCTTGCACGCGCTTTTCAGACGATGGCTTCCGCCCCGCGGGCGGTTTGTCTGCTCTTTCTGTTCTGGACGCACGTCCTCTGCCGAAGGCCCGCGCCTTTACGCCGACCGCGAACCCTGCGAGGTGCGTCTGCTCTTTGAGCGGCTCGGCTTCACCTTCGTCGCAAAAGAGGAGAACGCGGACGGACTCGGGCGCGGCACTCGCTGGGTAACTCTGGTGTTCGACTACGATCACCAGCCGGGATCGCGGCCAGTGGACCAGATTGAATCGATCATCAACCACGACAAGAAGGACGCCACCCATTTCCACGGGCAGAACGGGTTGAGCCGTTTCCACGGCGAGTTTCAGGGCGGCCGACTCGACCCGACCGCGCGCAAACTGGTCGATGCGGCACTCAACAAGATCGCCAACACCGTCGTGGTCGGGCCGGTCACTTTCGCCAGTCAAGGCGGATTCGCCTTCGGTGGCGGTCCTCAGTCTGCTCGCAACCGCTGTCATACCCGTAGGCGCTATACGCGACGTTTACGCCGTCCGCGAGATCTATAAAGCGTGTCTGGACCTCGCTTGTGTCGGGACACAGACCGATTTAACCGAACACCGCGCGTGGACAACCAGATCGTGATCGCAGCCGATTTTACGTCAGGATCACAAAGAAGAAAGGATAGGGGTATTATGAGACGACACGTGTGGGTGCTGGCCGCGATGGCGGGATTGTCCGTGTGCGGGGGGCGTGTGCGGGCGGCCGTGGCTGAAGGGGAGAATCTGCTGATCAACGGGACGTTCGAGGCCGAGCAGGTCGAGTTTCCCGAGTTCTGGACGCCGAGCAGCACGAAACAGGTGCGTTTCCTGCGGACCGGCGGGCCAGAAGGGAAAAAGGCGGCCGTGGTGCTCTCGGGCGAGGCGGGGGGCGGCGATACGCTGAGTGTGCGCCAGCAGGGACTGCGGCTGGTGCCCGGCGGGACCTACCGGCTCAGCGCCAGTATCCGCACCAGGGGGTTTAAAAGTCGGCACGCGGGCTTGATCGTGCATAACAGCGGCTGGCACCGCGAGGCCGGAATTAAGCGCCTGCCCGCCGATTCGGAGTGGACGCGGCACCAGGTCGACTTCACGCTGTTTCCGTCGGACAACAACGAGTACGGCGTGGCCTGCTTTGCCCAGGACCTGAGCGGCGAGCTGGCGGTGGCGGACGTGCGGCTGGAGGCGCTCAGCGCGGAGGCGCGCGCGGGCTCCAG
Organism: Verrucomicrobia bacterium ADurb.Bin070; assembly: GCA_002071025.1. Classification (GTDB taxonomy): domain Bacteria; phylum Verrucomicrobiota; class Kiritimatiellia; order RFP12; family UBA1067; genus DUPH01. The sequence continues at coordinate 3,523 of MWEJ01000196.1, forward strand.
TTCGCAGATGGCGTGGGTCAACGAGCCGCGCCTGGTTCCGCTTGAGCCGCTGCTGAGCCAGATTCCGCTCCAGCGGCCGGAGCTGGCCTTGGCTTTTTACGGCGTGTTGCCCGAAGCGGCCGACGCGTATGATTGGGAGTTTGAGGTCGAGGGCCGGCCGATTCCCGTCCAACGGCTGGCTGCGGCCAAGCGGCTGCGCGTGCCGCTGGCGGGGCTGGCGTGCGGGGATTACCGGCTGCGGGCGTCGCTGCGCCGCAAGCAGGGCGGTGCGGCGGTGATGGAGACGGCCTTTCCGATCAGCGTGGTGGATCGGCCTGTGCTCGATCTCAGCGGGATCAAGCCGCTCAACACGCTGGTCGCGGAGCTGCTGGAACGGCCGCTCGCGCCGGCACCCGCGCCGCAGCGCTTCACCTTCGTGCGACCGCGCGACGGTTGGATTTTTGTGTCGGTCTCGGGTGGCGCGGAGCCGCCGGCCGTCGGGGTGACGGCGACGCTCGACGGCGACGCGCTGCCGTTGTGGCCGCACGGCGGCGGCCGCGAGGCGTTCCGGCTGGTCGCGCGCGGCGCGCATCAGCTCGACGTCAGCGGCGCGCGGCCCGGCATGCGGCTGCGCGTGAACGCGATTCCGGAGATCTTCAACTATCCGCCGTGCGTGAATCCGGTCGTGGCCGAAAACGGCGCCTACGACTGGGCCTTCATGAAGCGCCACGTGCTGCCGGCGGTGACGACGCTCAACGGCGGCAACCTGCCGGACGAGGCGCTGTCCGAAGCCAAGGCGCGCGGCCTGCTCTGGCTGGCCAATTTCAACGTCGCGCCGGTGGACGATCCGCTCGGGCTGAGAGCGCGGATGGCGGCGCACGCCGGCATGACGCAGGCGCGCTACGACGGCTTCACCAGCGACGAACTTTTCTTCGGGCGCACGACGATCGATCACTACACCCGGGCGCTCTGGGGGTTAACAAACCCGCAAAACCGCCGGGTTTACACGTGGATTGTCGGCAAGCCCGGCATTGCGTCGCTGCACACCGATTTCATGTCGGCCTGCCTGAACGCCTCGCACGGCCGCGGCCGGCTGCTGTATGAGGCGTACTGTCATCCGCAGGAGGACGAACGCGCCGCCGCCGCGTATCTCGACAACATGATCGCCGAAACCCTGCGCCGCTTCAACGCCTATCTGCCGGGGGCCGCGGCCGGGAGCGGGGTCATCTTCGGCAACTTCAACCAGCTCCCCGTGCTGTCGCTGGAGCACAACCCTGCCGTGGACTACAAGGTCTTTCTCGACATGCAGGTTAACCTGGTGGCGAATGATCCGGCGTTCGACGGCCTGGCGACGGTCGGCTACTGGGGCACCTATTACGGCGACGAGGAGATGGCGCGCTGGTCGTTCGAATTGATGCGCCACTATGCGGTCGAGGGACGCCGCGAGCGTCTGTCGGCGCGACATGGCTTCCGCTATCGGCCGGAGCTGGTGGTGAACGGTGATTTTGCCGACGGGCTGGCCGGCTGGGATGTGGCGCCCGCAGCCGACGGGGCGGTGCGCGCCGGGACCTTGGCGGGCTACGGCAAGAACAGTCAGGGGCGCTGGGGGGGCGGCAAGGCGGGCGACACCTTTTGCCTGCTGACGCGTCAGCCGGGCGGCGCCAGCCGCGTGAGCCAGACGGCGCGCGGCTTGACGCCGGGCAAGAGTTACTGCCTGCAGTTTGTCACCGCGGATCACGCCGATATCGTGGAGAAGCGCTTCAACCCGCGCCGGTACGGGATCGAGGTGGAGGTGCCGGGCGTCGAGCGCAACGCGGCGCGAAGTTTCGTACACATCGACCGGCGCAAGGGCGGCCGTTACGCGCACAATGACAACGTGGCCAAGGTCAACCTGCACCGCATCGTGTTCCGGGCTACAGCGCCGACGCTCACGCTCGTTTTCCACGATACGCCGGCGCGTCCCGGCGAGACGCTGATGCTGAACTTTGTGCAGATGAAGCCGTACCGCGAGTAGGCGGCACAAAAAAACCGGGGCGGCGTCACAGACGCCGGCCCCGGCCTTTTTGCGGCGGAAGGATTACTCCTTGTCGAAGCCCTTGCCCGCGAGGTACTCGAGCACCTTGCCGACCGACGTCAACTTCTCGGCGTCCTCATCCGGGATCTCGGCCCCGAACTCCTCTTCGAACGCCATGATCAGCTCGACGGTGTCCAGCGAGTCCGCGCCCAGATCGTCGATGAACGAAGCTTCCGGGGTGACCTGCTCGGCGTTGACGCCCAGTTGCTCAACGATGATCTCTTTGACCCGCTCTTCGAGTTTGCTAGCCATTTGTCTCTCCTTGACCTAGTTTCTCTTGTTACACAGTTGCGGCACATGCCGCGCCAATTCATCACATGACCATGCCGCCGTTGACGTGCAGCGTCTGTCCGGTCATGTAGCTCGACTGCTCCGAGGCGAGGAAGACCACCGCATTCGCGATGTCTTCGACGGTTCCGAAGCGGCCCAGCGGGATCCGCGACAGATACTGTTTGCGCACGTCCTCCGACAGCGCGTCGGTCATTTTGGACGAAATGAATCCCGGGGCGATCGCATTCGCCCGGACGCCGCGCGCCGCCAGTTCATTGGCGGTAGACTTTGTCAGGGCGATCACGCCGGCCTTGGAGGCCGCGTAGTTCGCTTGTCCGGCGGTGCCGATGACGCCGCTGATCGAAGCGATATTGACGATCGCTCCGCTCCGCTGCTTCATCATGTGCTTGGCCACGGCGCGCGAGAACAGGAAGGTGCCCTTCAGGTTCACGCGCAGAACCGCGTCCCAGTCGTCGTCCGACATACGCACTAAGAGCGTGTCTTTGGTGATCCCGGCGTTGTTGACCATGATGTCAACCTTGCCGAACACCTTGACCACCTCATTGATGCAGGCGTTGACGGTCTCGCTGTCGCCCACGTCCACCGCCAGCGGCAAGGCCTTGCGGCCGAGCCCTTCGACGATGCCCGCGGTCTCGGCGAGCCACTCCACCTGCAAATCGCAGATCACCACGTCGGCGCCTTCCTGCGCCAGCCGTCGGGCGATCGCCTGGCCGATGCCGCGCGCGGCTCCGGTCACGACCGCCACTTTCCCTTCGAATGCTGCCATGATGA
>MWEJ01000197.1 GCA_002071025.1 Verrucomicrobia bacterium ADurb.Bin070
GAGATTGGCGACCATCACCACCTGGCGGCCGACCAGCGCGGCCGGATCGTAGGCCTTGCGGATGCCGGCGAAGACTTGGCGCGGCTTGGGCTCGCCGATGTCGAGCAGCAGGCGCAGCAGCTTGTCCGCGCCCTCCACGCATTCGGCCGAGAGCACCGTGGCCACGCGCAGGTCCGCTTGGGCGAAGGTGTCGTAGTCGATGATGTCCTTGACGGGAAGCGCTGCCGCGGCCGGGGAGGGCGATGCGGTCGGGGGCGCCGGTCGGGCGGATGACGCGGCGGCTTTTGCGGGACAGGGCGCGGCGGCCGGCTCGCCGGACTTGCCGGCCGCGATCAGCGCGTCCACAGCCGCCTGCTCGACGCGCGTCGCCAGATATTCGTACGGCTGGATGGGGCTGTTTTCCACGGTCTTCTTGATGTCGGACCAGACGTATGGCGTTTCGTTGAAGAGCTTCGCGGTCTTGGCGGCGTAGGCGGGCAGCACCGGCTGCAGGTAGATGGCGAGCACGCGGAAGATGTTGAGCACTGAGGTCATGACGCTACGCGCCGCCTCGGGATCGCTCTTGACGAGCGCCCAAGGGGCTTTGGCGTCGAAATACTGGTTGGCCTGGTCGGCCAGCTCGCGCACGGCGACCATGACCTTGCTGAAATCGCGCGCCTCATAGAAATCGGCGATGCTGTCCGCCCAGTCCAGCGCCTTAAGGTAGAGTGTTCGGCCTTCGGCATCCATCGAGCCGGTGCGGCCGCCCAGACTTTTGTGCAGCATCTGCGCGCCTCGCGAGGCGAGGTTGGTGATTTTGCCGACGAGGTCGGAGTTGACGCGGTTGACAAAGTCGCCGAGGTTGAGGTCCATGTCGTCGGTCGTGCCGTTGAGCTTGCAGGCGTAGTAGAAGCGCAGGTCCTGCGGCCGCAGGTGATCGAGATAGGTGCGCGCCTTGATGAAGGTGCCCTTAGACTTGCTCATCTTCTCGCCATTGACCGTCAGGAAGCCGTGGACAAAGACCTGGCTGGGCGTCTTGTAGCCGGCGGTATGCAGCATCGCCGGCCAGAAGAGACAGTGGAAGCGCACGATGTCTTTGCCGATGAAGTGATACAGTTCGGCCTCTGGGGCCTGCCACCAGGCGTCAAACGATTCGCCGCGGTCGGTGCACCATTTTTGCAGCGAGGCCATGTATCCGATCGGCGCGTCGACCCAGACATAGAAAAACTTGCCGGCATGGCCGGGGATCTCGAAGCCGAAGTAGGGGGCGTCACGCGAGATGCACCAGCCGCGCAGCGGCTCGTTGAACCACTCCAGCAGCTTGTTGGCCACGTCGGGCGCGGTGTGGGCGGGTATCCAGGTTTTGAGAAAGTCGCGGAACGGCTCCAGCTCGAAAAAGAGGTGTTCGCTGTCGCGGGTCACCGGGGTCTGGCCGCAGAGGGTACAGCGCGCGTCCTTCAGCTCTTCGGCGGGGTAGGTCTGGCTGCATGCGTCGCAGGAATCGCCGTACTGGTTCTCGGCGCCGCATTTCGGGCAGGTCCCTTTGACAAAACGGTCGGGCAGGAACATGGCGTCATGCTCGCAGTAGAGCTGCGGCAGCTTGCGGGTGGAAACCGCCCCGCTCTGCTGCATGGCTTGATAGATGCCGTTGCAGAAGGCGCGGTTTTCCGGGCTGTTGGTGGAGTAATAGTTGTCGAAACGGATTTCGAAATCGGCAAAATCCTGCGTGTGCAGCGCATGGCTGCGGGCGACCAGCTCTTCGGGCGTGATGCCCTCGGCGCGCGCGCGCACCATGACCGGCGTGCCATGCGTGTCGTCCGCGCAGACATAGACGCAGGCGTGGCCGCGCATCTTTTGGAAGCGCACCCAGAAATCGGTCTGGATGTATTCGACGAGATGCCCGAGGTGGATGTCGCCGTTGGCGTACGGCAGGGCGGAGGTGACGACCATTTTGCGTTTTTTCGTGACCATGAACTCTCCTGGCAAGCAACACAATCCCGCGTGCGGCCCAAGCGGCCGGGCTGCGAAACAAACAGTGACGAGATAGTAGCGCATTTTTCGCAGCCGCGCCACAGTTTCACGGAAGGGCGCGTCGAAGCATGCGCCATAATCGGTTGGTGGCCGGGGTGCGCGAAGGTTCCGCGTTTCGGATGAAAAGGGAAGCAGGCGAGTCGGGAGCGCGGGCGTCCCGCCTGCAACAACGTTTGTGCAAAAGACTGAGCGCCCTATGGCTTGGGCGCCAAGCCGCGCATCTGTGTCGCGCACGACCTTTCTCAGTGCGGGCGGGGACGCCCGCGCTCCCGACTACGCTTCGCTCAAAACACGCACTGAACTCGCATCCCCCGGCCACCAACCGATTACGCATGCGCCATGCGGGTTGCTTGACGGGAAGGCGGGCAACGCCTAAGATGACACCCTTTTTTGAGCCGACACGTTATGCAGAATTCCTCTGTTCGTTCGCGCCAGTGGCGCCAGTTGTTCGCGTTAACCTTCGCGCACATGATCGCTGATGTCTATGTCGGGCTGATCGCGCCGGTCCTGATTCCGATGCGCGACCGGTACGGTATCTCGCTCGCGGCGTTGATCGTGATCACCTCCCTGCTGGTGTTTGCGTCGAACATCTTTCAAATTCCGGTCGGCCATCTGAGGGCGACATGGACTCGACCCTGGCTGATCTGGGGAGGCGTGCTGCTGGCCGGGGTGTCGGTCTTCATGCCCTGTCTGCCGGCGACACCGGGCAGCGCGGCGGGGATGGCGGCGCTGGCGGTGTTGTCGGGGTTGGGTGTGGCAACGGTACATCCTGAAGGCTTGCGTGCGGTACACGGGCTGGACACGATCTCTTCGTCGTTGTCGACAGCCGTCTTCATGGTTGCAGGCTTCATGGGGTTTTCAGGCGGGGCGCTGCTTTCGGCGACGCTCACTGAACATTTCGGGTTGGAATCGTTGATGGGGCTCTATCTGCTGGCGCCGCTGGCGGGCGTGCCGCTGGTGTTGAGCGGCGTGCGACTGCCGGTCGAGGCGGCTAAGCCGGTGCCGGATGTCCCGAGCGCCGAACGCACGCCGTCGGTGCCGTTCGGTACGCTTTTTGTTATGGCCGCTGTTCTGGCGACCTGCTCGCAGATCCAGGGGACGCTGCTTCCCTCCTATCTGCACGAGGAGGCGGGGTATTCGCTGTCTTTCAGCGGCCTGTCCTTCACGCTGTTCGGGGTGGGCGGCATGGCGGGGGCGGTCCTGTGGGGTGCGCTGGCGCCGCGGCTGGGCCATCTGCGCGTGTTGCTGGCCACCGCGCTGGTCGGTGCGCCGTTCACGGCGCTCTACCTGTGGCTGGCGCCGCAGACGAAGGGCGCGGTTGCGGTGCTGGCCTTCACGGGGTTCATCGTCTACACGGGATTCCCGTTGTGCGTGGCGTTGGCGCGCTATGCCGATTCCTCGCTGCGCGTGAGCCAGCGCATGGGATTGATCAGCGGCGGCACGTGGGGGGTGGCCGCAGTGGTGCTCTGGATCATCGGGCCGATCGCGGAGCATACCGGCTTGCGGCTGTTGCTGCACCTGATCTGGATCGGGTATCTGGCGGCTGCGGCGATGACCCTTTTCCAGATGCGGCGCGCGAAGCGCGATCAATAAAAGAGCGGTTTTTTGGGGTTGCGTTTTCTGCGGAGACCATGAAAAATGCCCGTCATTACGTGGCAATAAGGAAACACTGTGTATGGAATTGTCTCTGCTGATGCGCGAATTTGAGGTGTCGGGCCGGCTGGTCACCATCAATCCGACAGGCAACGGAAACGTCAACGACACCTTTCTGGGCATTTTCCGCAATACCTTCGCAGAGGAGCAGGTGATTCTGCAGCGGGTCAACCGCCATGTCTTTCCGCAGCCCGAGGCGATCATGCGCAACCTGCACCGCCTGACGGCGCACGTGCATGCCAAGCTGGAGGCCGAGGCCGATCAAGCGGACCGCGTGTGGCAGATGCCGCGCATCGTCAGGACGCGCGCCGGCAACGATTATTTTCTGGATGAGAACGGCGACACCTGGCGCGTGATCACCAAGATCGCATCGGCCACGGCCTTCGACGAGGCGCAAAATGCCGAACATGCGGCGGAGTGCGGCGCGGTGCTGGGGCACTTCCACTGGCTGGTCTCTGATCTCGACCCCGCGGCATGATCGATCCGCTGCCGGGGTTTCACATCACACCTGGCTACATGGCGAAATACGACGACACGCTGCAGCGCGTGCCGCAGGCTAAAGAGCGGCTCAACGCATCGATGGAGGCGCGCCGCATGGCGATGTTCATCGAAGAGCGGCGCGGGTTCGCCGCCACGCTGCAGAACGCGATGCAGAAGGGCGAACTGGCGTTGCGGCTGATGCACGGCGACCCCAAGGTCAACAACATCATGATCGATGATTTCACCGGCAAGGGCACGGCGATGATCGATCTCGACACCGTGAGCCCGGGCCTGATCCATTACGACTTCGGCGATGCGCTGCGCTCGATCTGCAATCCCGCCGGGGAGGAGGAGCAGAATCTCAGCAAGGTGGTGTTCGACCTCGACCTCTGCTCCGCGTTCTGCAAGGGCTATATGGCCCACGCCCGCGCGTTTCTGACCGCAGCGGACCGCCACTACCTGTACGACGCGATCCGGTTGATCACGTTTGAGCTGGGATTGCGTTTCTTTCAGGATTATCTGGCCGGCAGCGTCTATTTCAAGATCCGCCAGCCTGAACAGAATCTCAACCGCGCTCGCGTGCAGTTCCGCCTGTGCGAATCCATCGAGGCGCGTGAGCGCCCGATCCGCGAATTGCTCGCCGCGCTGTGAGGGTTAGCCCCCAACGCGAAGTCGCAAGGACGCAATGGGGCGTCAATTGAGCAGCAGGCGCGTGCCAGCGGTGTAGCGCGAGCGTGGGTCGAGGGGGTCGGTGCCGCGCTCGCACTCCTCCCGGTTGGGCGAGCCGTCCCCGTCTGGATCGGCGAGCGGGTCGGTGCCGGTCTCCTGCAGGAACCAGCGGCGTTCCCACGCGTTCGGCAGGCCGTTGCCGTCGTAATCATCGGGGTCGATGTCTGAACGCGCGATGTCCACGCGCACGGCGTCGGCGGTGACGTAGGCGTCTGTCCCGCCCGTGCCGATCGCGATGCGCAGGCCGTCGACACCGGCGGGGAAGACGCCGATCGGGCGCCACTGCGCCTGCTGCTCTTTCAGGTTGATGCGCGCGGTCGGCGGCACGGACGGATCCACCCACGTGACGTCGAGACGGGCCTCGGCGAAGCGATAGAGCTTGCGGCTGGTGTAGCCGGTTTCCAGGCTGGGCGTGCGAACCACCCCGCGCAAAATTTTGTCGGGCGCGCTCTGGGACAGCAGCGCCTGAACGCGCGCGAGCAGGTCGGGGGTCGAGGGGAAGACCAAGCGCTGGCCATTGGTCACATCCCCAAAATACGGCGGATCGGCGATGGCGGTGAGCACGTTGGTCGCGAAGGTGCCGCCGGGCGTTGTCCAAGGCGTGCCGGCCTCGCGGCTGTTCCACGTGACCGCGCCGGGCGAGAAGGGTTCGTCAAGGTTATGGACGGTGATGCCGGCAACACCGGCCGTCTCATTGACTGACGCGGCGTCGGGATAGCGGATGGTCAGCGAGAGTGTCACGTCGTCGACCAAGGCGTGCGCAGGGAGATCCGCAAGATCGAAGCCCAGAAAGCCGCGGAAGAATTTGCCGCTGCCGGCGCGGCCGACCAGCATCTCCTCGTTGCCGCACCAGGTGTCGGGCGTGTCGGAGCGCGCATAGGCGTTGACGGCAAGGGCTGCGACGCGCGCGCGTTGGGTGAAGACCCAGACCGGAGCGTTGGTGGCGCGGGTACCGCCGACCGAGTGCCAGGTCGAGACAGTGTAGTCGCCACTGAGCGGCGTAGCGGGGCAGAAGAGCACGTATTTGCCGCCTTTGCCGGTGTTGCCGTCGTGAAAGTAATTACTTAACCACTTGCCGCCATCGGAGGTGCTGACGGTCCATTCGCCGACGATGCGGATGCGTGCGGTGTCAAGATTGTCGACGATGGCGGAGGCGGTGGTGTAGGGGTTTGCCGGCCACGACGGCGTGGCGAGCGCGTCCGCATCAAGGCGCACGCGCAGCGCTGCGAACACATCCGGATCGCGGTAGATGTCGGCCGGCTCAAATCCCTGCTGCGTGCAGATCGCCGCCGCGAACCCGACCGTCACGCCGAGCTGCGCGATGGTGTTCATCACGCGCGGGCTGCCCAGGGCGACATGGGTGACGCTGAAGTGGCGGCCGGCTAGGAAAAGGTTGGGGATGTCGCGCGAGAAGAGGCAGCGGTAAGGGATGTAGCAGGGGGAGGCGCGCCCGTAATTCTTGTAGGTCGAGCGGTAAGAAATCCCGGTCTCCATGTGCAGGTCGATGCCCCAGTCGGTCGTGGCGACGGCGTCTTCGAAATAGCGCCCCTCGAGCACATCGTTCTGAGTCAGGATATAGGCGCCGAGCACCCGGCGCGACTCGCGCTTGCCGGCGACGTAGGGCACCCAGTCGAGCGACCGGTTGGCGTGTGCGGGGTTGAGCTTGGCGTTGGCGAAGGTGCCGTAAATCGCGCGCAGCAGATGGTCGCGGATGTGCTCGGCGTCGTCGAGGGTGTCGAGCG
>MWEJ01000198.1 GCA_002071025.1 Verrucomicrobia bacterium ADurb.Bin070
CAGTCCCGCCGAGGTCTTGAGTTCGCGCGAGCAGCCCAGGAACGAGCACATGCCCAGGTAGTTGGTCAGCAGGATATTGTTGGTGAAGACCGCCGCGAAGAGGATCGAGAAGAAGCCGAGCTGCTGCATGTCACGCCTGCGCTTTCCGGGCGGGATTCAGGATCCACCCTTTGACGATCCAGATGAAGAGCGCCAGCACGAAGAAGCCGCCGGGTGCCATGACCATGATCGTCCAGTTCTGCCAGCCGCCGCCCAGCAGCGTCACGCCCCAGATGCCGCCGGTGCCGAGCAGTTCGCGCACGGCCGCGATGATCAGCAGCACGTAGGCGTAGCCGATGCCGGAGGAGAGGCCGTCGATCAGCGCGGTTTTGGGCGGAGAGGTGAGCGCCACCGCCTCGGCGCGCCCCATGATGATGCAGTTGGTGATGATCAGGCCGACGTAGGGACCGAGCTGGCGCGAGATGGCGGGGGCGTAGGCTTTGAGGTAGATGTCGACCAGCATCACCAGGCAGGCGATGACCAGCACCTCCACCATCATGCGGATGCGCGGCGGGATCCAGGCGCGCAGCAGCGAGAGGGTCAGGTTCGAGAGCGCGGTCACAAAGATCAGTCCGAGGCACATGACCAGCGTGTTCTTGAGCACGTTGGTGACCGCCAGCGTCGAGCAGATGCCGAGCACCTGCACGAAGACGGGGTTCTGCGTGCCGAGGTTCTCTTTGAAGAGGCTCCACTGTTTGGTCGTCATCATGGGGCAGGCTCCTCTGAGGGCCGCGGCAGGTCGCGGACCACGCCGTTCAGCATGTCGCGGATCGCGGCCGAGGTGACGGTCGCGCCGGTGATGGCATCCAGTTCATCCGTCCGTGTCGAGCGCGTGCCCTCCGGGACCAGCCGGAAGGGGCCGCGCCGTCCGTCGGACTGCGCCAGAAACCACGGCTCGGTGATGCGCGCGCCGAGGCCGGGCGTTTCATTCTGGTCCAGGATGCGCAGTTGCCGAAAGGCGCCGGTCGCGGGATTGACGCCGACCACAGCGGTGATCAGACCCCAGAGCCCGCGTGCCTGTCGGCGGTAGACCACGGTGCGCACCGCGCCGCCCGGCGCGTCGCGCACGAGGAAGCGGCCGGGCGCGGCCGGATCTTCCGTCACCGCGCCGGCGTACCATGCGGCGACCGCCGCCGGATCGGCCGGGACGGTCTGGCCAGCGACCTCCATCACCGCCTGTTGAAGGAAGAGGTTGGCGTTGCGTTCGACCCGTTCTGCTGTGGCCAGCGAGAGCGCGGCGACGCAGGTGATCAGCACGGCCGAAAGCAGGGCCATGAAGCCGATGGCGCGCACGCCCTCTTTCACGGCGGGGGTCACGGTGCGGCCCTCCGCTGCCGGGCTGCTTGCAGCGCCTTGATGCCGATGTCCATGATCGGCGCGAACATGTTGGCCAGCAGGATCGCGAACATGGTGCCCGCGGGCCAAGCCGAGAAGGAGGCGATCAGGCTCGACATCGCGCCGATGAAAGCGCCGTAGATCCAGCGTCCGGGATCCGTCTGCGAGGCGGACACCGGGTCGGTCGCGTAGAAGAAGAGGCCGATCACCAGGCTGCCGGCCATCGCGGCGCTCAGCGGGTCAGTGCCGCCGCCGACATTCAGCAGCCAGAAGAGTGTCTGCACGGCGAAGAAACCGAAGAAGCCCGCGGTAACAATACGATAGTTGGCGGCCTTCTTCCAGACGATGTAGAGCCCACACAGGATCGTGAGCGCGGCGCTGGTGCCGCCGATCACGCCCGGGCAGATCCCGATGAAGAGGTCCCAGAGCGAAGGCAGGCCGGCGATGCCGCGCTCGGCCAACGCCGCTTCGGAGAGTTTGAGCAGCGGGCCCGGCGTGGCGGTGGTGAGCGCGTCAGGCGGCGCGGAAGCGGCGCTCCAGCCCCAGCGCAGCAGGCCGGCAGGGAAGGGGCGGAAGGGCTCGCTCCACTGCGCGGTCATCGCGTTGCCGAAGCTCACATAGATGAAGGCGCGGCCGGTGAGCGCAGGATTGAAGACATTGCGTCCGAAGCCACCGTAGACCATTTTGCCGAAGACGATGCCGAAGACGATGCCGACCCCCGCCATCCAGAAGGGCAGTGCGGGCGGCAGGGAGAAGGTGTAGAGCAGGGCCGAGACGAAGACCGCCGACGACACCGGCTCGCGGCGCGACCGGGTGAAGGCCGCCTCCGCGAGGTACGCGGCGGCGCTGACCGTCAGGGCCAGCGCTGCGACGCGCCAGCCGAAGAGCGCGACCGCAAAGGCCAGCAGCGGCGCGCAGGCGTAGAGCACATGCCGCATCGGCCGCTGCCAGTTGATCCATTTCACCTGTTGCGCCATCAGCCCCTCCGGTGTGCCGGCATCCTTCTTTGCGCATGGCCGGCCGCGCTTAGGGCGCGGGCGCGTCGAGTTCGACAATCGTGAGGTTCCTGAACAGGAACTGGCCGCCGCCCGGAACTTCGGCCTGCAGGCAGAGGTTCCCCTTGGCCGGCTCGATACCCTCGCGCGTCCAAGCCTTCTCCCCGTTGAATTCCAGTTCGGCGGTCGCGCCTTTCACGGTGAGCTTGAAGTGATTCCATTCACCTTTCTTGAAGAGGCTGGCCGCCTTCTCGCGGTCGGCGCCGCCGATGGCACCCTCCTGACCGCGCCGCAGGTTGATCTGGTGCTGTTTGGGCCAGGGGAACTTCTCGCTGACCGGCATGCCGGCGCGGAAGTAGATGCCCGAGTCCCACATGTTGGTGTTGAGCGCTTTCCAGTCACACTCAAAGACAAAGTCGCCATACTGTTTCTCGGCGAGCAGGATGCCGTTGCCCGACTTGATCAGGATGGCGCCGTCCACGACCTCGGCCTCGCAGGTGATCGCCTTCCAGCCCTTGAGCGTTTGGCCGTCGAACAGCGACACCGGCTGCTGTGCGCGGACCGCGCCCGCCACAATCAATCCTGAACACAGTGAAATCCAGATACGGTGCAGGGTCATGTCCTCTCTCCTTGTTTTCGTTTGGGTCAACACACGCGCACGGGCCGTAAGTGCGGCCGCCGCGTTCAAGTCGTCTCGGTGATGCCGTGAACCTTGAAATAGGCCTCTGCGACCTCGTTGCCCATGTAGCGGCGCAGGGTCTTGGGACTGGACTGCGACAGGTCCACCATGATCAGGCCGTCCACCACTGAACTGAAATCCGGATCGACATTGAAAGCGAGCAATCGCCCGCTGAGCTTCAGGTACTGGCGCAGCAGCACCGGGATGTCTTTGCCGTCGGGCTCGATCTCCGCGACATAGCCGGCCACCTGGTCAATGTCGTTGAGATACTCGGTGTACTCTTTGAGGCACCACTCCGAACGCTGCGGCGGCTTGGGCGGGAACTTGGGCTTAACCAGATGCGCGAGATCGTCCGCCATGCAGGTCTGGCGCATCGAGGCGAGGATCATGCAGCGCGAGGCCTCGCGGTATTCGTTGGTGATGCTGACCGGGCCGAAGAGCACGCGGTAATGCGGGTTGCGCCCGATGAAGGCCGAGATGCCCTTCCAGAGCAGAAAGAGCGAGGTATAGGCCTTCTGGTACTCGGCGCGAATGAAGGAGCGCCCCATCTCAATGGCCGGCGGGATCTGCGACATCAGCCGGTCGTCGAACTTGAAGAGCGTGCGGGTGTAGAGGCCTTTGACACCGTGCTCGGCTAGGATCTTGTCGGTCAGGCCGAGGCGATACGAGCCGACGATCTCCTGACGGGCGGTGTTCCACATGAAGAGGTGGTTGTAGTAGTCGTCGAAGGCGTCGAGGTCGATCGCGTTGCCGGTGCCCTCGCCCACGGCACGGAAGGTGGTTTCGCGTAGTCGTCCGATCTCACGCAGACACGCGGGAATCTGGTTTGCTGCCGCGATGTACACCGCGAGGTCGCCTGCGGCGATCAGCCTGCAGGCGTCGGGCAGCCGCGCGATCTCTGCGGTCAGCACGTCGGACGGCACCGGCGCGATAATCGGGTCGGGCGGCATCATCGGCGGGTGGAGCGTGATGAAACGGCGCGTGCGGTGGGTCTCGCGCTCGGCCAGCAGATAGGAGCGGAAGCGCATGTACTTGATGAGCTGCACGTCATCCATAGAGAACGGCTCCAGCGCCTTGGTCGTGAGCGCGGTGCCGATGCGCAGGGTGAGCGTGCGCCCCTTCTTGTTTGCAATGTAGCGCGGCAGCAGCAGCGTTCGAAAGCGCGGATGAATAAGGCCGATCAGATTGAAGAACACGCCGTTGTGACCGGGGAAGTACATCGGCACCACCGCGGCGTTGGTCTTGCGCACCAACGCGGCGATGCTGGCGCTCCAGGCCGGGTCGCGCACCCGCAGCGAGCGGCGGTCGAAGCTGGAGACCTCGCCGGCCGGAAAAACGATCAACAGGTGCCCCTCCTTCAGCCAGGTCAGACTCTCTTTGATCGGGCGCAGGTTGGCTTTGGCCGCGTTCTTCGAGGCGAACGGATCGACAAAGATGAAGTCGTCCCGCATTTCGGGAATCGCGCCCAACAGAAAGTTGGCCATCGCCTTGATGTCGGGACGCACGCGGCGCAGCAGCGAAAGCAGGATCACGCCTTCGATGCCGCCGAAGGGGTGGTTGGCCACCACAACCACGGGGCCCTCTTTCGGCACACGCCGCAATTCTTCCTCGGCGAAGTCGACACGTACCCCGGTCGATTGCAGCGCGCGGTCGCTGAAAGGAATCTCTTGGGGCATCTTCCAGGCGCGCGCGTAAATGCGGTCGCAGCCGCGCAGACCGCTGAGACTCTCGACCGGGCGCTTGATCAGACGCACCAGCAGGCGCAGCAGCCGCGTACGCACCTTGTGCACGGGCAGCTCAAAAATTTTCGGCGCTTCAGACGGGGTCGGTTCCATCGGATGCCTTCTCCTGTAACGGATGGCGTGCCAAGGCGAGCACAAAGACAAGCGGCAGGCCGAGTCCGCGCACCAGCAGCGGATGCCACACGGCAGCGGCAGCGAAAGCCGCCAGCGCCGCGGCCGCGCCGGGCCGCCCGGTCCGGTGCGCGGTAGCGGCGGCGGTGGCCAGCAGGGCCCAGAAGGCCAGCAACGCCGGCAGGCCGCAGGTCGCGCCCAGCACGAGATAGAGATTCTGGATGTCGGGCTCCGCCGGCCCGGTGGCGTTCGGCACCTGTCCGTAGAAGGGGCCTACCTGACGCTGATAGTTGCCGGGACCCACACCCAGCCAGGGATGGGTGAGGATCATGCTGGCGGCTGCCTGCCACTCGGGGTAGCGGCGGGCAGGCTGCCCCGCGCTGTCGTAGAGGGCGACCGACTCGAAGTGGCACAGATCATTCTCGCGCGGCAGGCGCGGCAGCACCGCCGTCTGCCACAACACCAGAGCCGCCGCAACCGGGATGAATGTGCGCACGCCGCGCGCGGCTGCCAGCGCGGCCACTGCGATGACCACCGCCCAGTAGGCGGCGCCCGAAAGCGTCAGCGCCAGGCCGGCCAGCAGCAGCAGCGCGCAGCCGCCGCGCGCCACGATCCCGCGCGCACCGCCCAGTGCGCCGGCGGCGGCCAGCGGCAGCGCCAGCGCCAGGAAACCGCCCAGCACGTTGCGGTTGCCGAAAGTCCCACCGACCAGCAGCGGGCTCTGCCAGCCGCCCAGCACGTTCACGATCACGTCCAGCGTTTTCGGTTCGGCGAAGCGGGCGATCGAACGATGCCCCTCCGCCGCGACGTATTGCAGCGCGGCCAGCGCCAGCACCGCTGCGGTCACCGCGCCCAGGACAGGGAAGAGCGGCAGTGCGGCGCGGCGCGAAGCGTCCGCCACCGCGCTGTCGCGCTCGTGCAGGAAGGCGGTGAAGACCATGGCACCCACGATGAAATACTCGATGATCTGCACCAGCTCTTTGAACGCCTCGCCGCGGCTGGCCGCCACGCAGGCCGCCGCGCCGACGCAGACAGCAAAAAGCAGGTGCGTCCAATGCGGCCGCGCCGCCCAGAGCCGGCGCCAGCCGCGCGTCAACAGGATGTCGAGCCCCCACACGCCGGCGGTCGCCGCCAGCAGCAGGTCGGCCGGACCCAGGCGCGGGTTGTTGATCAGCGTCCACTGGGTGGGCGCCGCGCAAAGGGTCAACAGCGCTCCCCAGCGAAAAGCCGTTTGCAGACAGCCATGGAGGCGCTCAGCCTTCATGGACGGATTCCCGAGGGCTCGATCTCGACCGGCACAAAGCGCTTGTCCGCGCTGAGCAGCACCTGATCAAGCCGCACACCGTCCTCCCGGTTGTGGAAGGCGAGCGTATGCGGGCCTTTGGTGAGCTTGAGCGGCGGCGTGGTGCGCGCCACCGGGTATTTGACCCAATGCCAGGCCTTGTAGGTGGCGTCTTCACCGAACAGAAAGGCGGGCTGGTCATCGATCTTAACCGTGAAGGAGTTGCTGCACTCGCCCTCCCACCACACGCGGCACCAGAGCGTGAACGTGCCGCCCTCCGGCACGTCAACGGTGAAAACCGCCTTGCCGGCTTCGACCTTGGGCGGGTTGCCGGCCCCTTCAGGAATCTCGAGATACGGACCGGAAGCGCCTGCGATGCCGTTCGAGACCACCGTCATCGGGGCCTCCACGGTTGTCGCCGCTTCG
>MWEJ01000199.1 GCA_002071025.1 Verrucomicrobia bacterium ADurb.Bin070
GTCACCGACACCTCTTCGGCGCGCAGATCGGCGCTCGGCGCGAACCCGCAGGTGACGCGGCGCAAAGGCAGTGTCGCGACAAACTCCGCCATGCGCGCCCCGTAGCCGGCATCGATGCAGCAGAGCGCGGACGCGCCCGGATGGCTGTCCGCAAGCTGCGTGAACAGGCGCTGCTTGGCCTGGAAGTACGCCTCCATCGTTCCGTGGTAGTCGAGATGATCTTGCGAGAGGTTGGTGAAGGCGGCGGCCTCGAAGCGCAGGAACGCGGTGCGCTGCTGGTCCAGCGCGTGGGAGGAGACCTCCATCACCGCCGTGTCGCAGCCGGCGCCGCGCATCGCGGCCAGCAGCCCCTGCAGCTCACAGGCGTCGGGCGTGGTCCGCGTGGCCGGAATCGTGCGGCCGCCGTACTCGACCTGTACGGTGGACAGCAGGCCGGGCGTGCGGCCGCCGGCACGCAACAGCTCGCGCAGCAGCCAGGCGGTGGTGGTTTTGCCGTTCGTGCCGGTGATGCCGGTCACGCGCAGCGCACGGGCGGGCCAGCCGTTCAGCGCGGCTGCGAGGCAGGCCAACGCACCGCGCGCATCATTGACCGCAATCGTCTGTTTGGGCGCGTCGCGCACCGGCGTCTGCGCCAACACCGCGACCGCCCCCTTGGCCAGCGCGGCCGCGGCATAACGCGCGCCATCGTCACGGCTGCCGGTCAGCGCCACGAAAAGATCGCCCGGCCTGACACGACGCGAATCGCACTGCACGCCGCTGAAGATCAACGGAGCCGGCTTCTCTTTGAGAAAAGGCTCTAACTCTGGAATATCCGAAAATTTCATCGCTGTTTCCTCATCGGTCAAAGAGCCGGGCCGGAGCCCGCGGTCACGGTTGCGCCGCGTCGAGTCCATCCTCCTCGTCGGACGGCAGATCGGGGTCCAAGGCGAGATAGCGCGCAGTCGCCGCCGCGATCTTGCCAAAGACCGGGGCCGACACGAATCCGCCGGTATGCTGGGGACGCGGTCGCTCGACCGAAACCAGAACACTGAAAACCGGTTCGCCCGCCGGCACGAAGCCGACAAACGAGGCGTAGTAATCGGTGCTTGAATAACCGCCGGGCACAGCTTTCTGCGCGGTCCCGGTCTTGCCGCCGATCGAAAAACCGGGAACTGCGGCACGTTTGCCGGTGCCGCCCTCTTCGGTGACACCCGTCAGCATCTCGCGCACGGCGCGCGCGACATCGGGGCGCACCGGCCGGCCGATGACTTCCGGTCGTGCCTGAAAGACGGTCTCACCGCTGGGTGACACGATCCGGTCAACCAGGTACGGGCGCATCATCCGTCCGTCATTGGCCAGCGTGGAGTAGGCGTTGATCATCTGAAGCCCCGTCACCGCGATGCCCTGGCCGATCGGAATGCGCGTCGGCTTCAGCTTGTCCCAGTCCTTGGCGCGCGCCAAGATCCCGTTCTCTTCACCCGGCAATTCGATGCCGAGTTTGCTGCCGAAATTGAATGCCCGCAGATAATTTTCCAGCCGTTGGGCACCGAGCCGGAGTCCCATTTTCGCGCAGGCGATGTTACTGGACTTCTTGAGGGCCGTGCTCACAGTGACACGCCCGTAGACGTGATCGCGCAACGGCTTGCCGGCATAGAACCAGACCCCCTCGCCAACCTCGAACTCTGTCGTGGGCGTGGCCAGCCGCTCGTTGAGCATCGCGGCCACCGTGACCGCCTTCATGATCGAGCCCGGCTCATAGACAATCGCCAACGCATTGTTGCGCCAGACATCCAGTGTGGTTTCGGTATAGTTTTCAGGCTCGAAGTCGGGGAACGATGCCATTGCCAAGATTTTGCCCGTGCGCACGTGCTGCACGATCGCCCATCCCGACAGCGCGTCAAATTTTTCCACCACCTCCTGGATCGCCCGTTCCACTTCGAACTGGATGCGGTGGTCGAGCGTCAAATAGATATCCGAGCCTGCGATCGGCGGCACATACACTTTGCGCCGGCTGAAAATCTCGCGGCGTCCGGCATCTTTCTCGCCCTCGATCAGCCCCGGCGTGCCGGTCAGGTAACGGTTGTACTGCTGCTCGATGCCGGCCCCGCCCACGCCCATGTTGTTCACAAAGCCCAACACATGCGACATGCGCCGCCCTTGCGGATAGCGCCGGATGACCATCTCTTCCGCGCCGACCCCGCTGATCGTCAGCGGATCCGAAAGCGCTTCGAACACCCGGTCGTCCAGACTGTAGCCGAGTTTGATGTAGCGCGAATCCGTACGCCGGAACTGCGCCTGCACCTCCGCTTCGGGCAGGCCGAGATGCTGGGACACCGTCCGGGCGATCTGCCCCACGTCATGCTCTTTCTTGACCGACTTGGGGTCCAGGTAGAAGAGCCGGGCCGGCAGACTGACCGCCATCGGATACTGCTTGCCGTTGCAGTCGTAAATACCGCCGCGCAGCCCCAGCAGAGTCCGCTTGTACTCGCGTCCCGTCACCTTCGAATGATTCGAGAGATGGAGGTAGCAGAGCTTGGCCCCCAGGCCGCAGAAGGACACGAGCAGCAACAGCGCAATGAACCAGATGCGAATCAGTATACCGCGTTCATGCATGGAGCGCCGCCACCTTCCGACCGCGCTATTTCGGCAGCGTCTTCACGACACGTTCGGTCGCACTCTGACTGCGTTTGAAACGGGCGAGCGAAAGCTGGCCTTCGATGGGCAGCCCCGACGCGTCCATGCGCACCACCTGGTCGGCAACCGGATACGACATCGCGATGCCGTGCTGCAGCATCGCCTCTTCCAGCTTCTCCGGCGTGTTTTTCTCGCTCCAGCGTGACTCTTCGCGCGCGTATTCCGCGTCGAGCATCTGGATCTTCTGTTCGCATTTCCGGATTTCCTGGCCGAGCTGGGCACACTTGGAATCCATCACCCAGTACACCAACACCAAGGTCACCATCAGCACGATCAAGCCGGCCACGGAGCGCGGCAGCACTTTTGCGTACACCTGTCGTTTACGATTCCGTCTCATCTCACACCCTCCTGTGGGCTGTGGTTGTTTTCATCAATCAAACCGCTTGCCACTCAAACATCCATCCGGCCGCGCACCGGCGCCTCGCAGCGCTGCACGACCCGCAGTTTCGCCGAACGCGCCCGCGGATTGGCCTCCAGCTCGTCCGGCCCCGCCTCCAGCGGACGCCGCGTCACCCGCGTCACGGCGGGCAGCTCACCTTCCCATCGCTCGCCGCCCTGCTGCAGAGAGACCCAGCGCCCGGCATGGGCCGCAAAGCGCTGTTTCACCGCGCGGTCGGTGATGCTCTCGAACGTGATCACCGCCATCCGTCCGCCGGGCCTGAGGAGCCGCAGCCCCTCCTCCAGCGCCTGCTCCAGATCTTCCAGCTCCTGGTTCACCGCCATGCGCAACGCCTGGAACGCACGCGTCGCCGGGTGCCGCGGCCCGCTGCGTCCGCCCGCGGCCTCTGCCACCACCTCCGCCAGGCGGCCGGTCGTGACGATCGGCGCCTGCCGCTGCGCACGCTCGACCGCCTGCGCGATCCGCCGCGCGTGAGGCTCTTCGCCGAGCCTCCGAAAAATGTCTGCAAGGGACTGCACGTCCAGCCTTGCCAGCAGGTCGGCCGCCGACTCCCCCCGAGTCGTATCCATGCGCATGTCCAGGGGCCCGTCAAACCGGAAGCTGAACCCCCGTCCAGGCGTGTCGAGCTGATCGGATGACACGCCCAGATCCAACAGCACGCCGTCCACTGCCGCAAACCCGTTCGCCTCGGCCAGGCGCCGCAACTCGCCGTGAGTCCCGTGCGCCAGGACCTTCTCGCCAGACAACACCGCCAGCCGCGCCGCCGAACGTTGCAAGGCCGACACGTCTCTGTCGATCCCCAGCAACCGCCCGGACGGCCCCGCGCGCTTCAGGATCTCCGCCGCGTGGCCCGCGCCGCCGAGTGTTCCGTCGATGTAGCTGCCCCCGGGGACAACCGCCAGGGCGTCCACCGTCTCCTGCAACAACACCGGCAGGTGCATCGTCCCTCCAGACTGAATCCGCCTCAAACAATGATCGCGCGGCACCACGGCCCCGTCCGGAACACGCGTCCGTCCACCGGACGGATCCGCCATGCCCGCGATCCAAATCACATGTCACACCGCGCCGACCCCTGCCGGACGCCGCTAAAACTCCAGCGTCTCGCACGCCGCCGCCAGTGCCGCCTGATCCACCGTCTCGGCCTCCGGCCGCAACTCGGGCGACCAGAGCTGGACGCGGTTCATCGCGCCGATCATCACCACCTTGCCGCTCAGGCCGGCAAAAGCGAGCAGCCGGTCCCGGATGCGAATCCGCCCCTGCACGTCCAATACCGCCTGCTCGGCATTCTCGCCGAACACCCGCAGCGCCTCGCCCGCGCGCCGGTCGAAGAGCGACCGCTGCCGCAACTTCTCCAGCCGCCCCTCCATCTCCGCCGGAGGGATCAGGTTCAGACACCGCTCGTTCGGGTCGGGAAACACATACACGTAGGCCGGCGACCCCATCAGGTCGCGCCAGCCCGAAGGCACGGTCAGCCTTTTCTTGGGATCCAAAGCATGGTCAAACCGCCCGACCAGCAAACCCGGTCCGGCAGCCGCCGCCACACTCTGTCCACCCGCAAAAGCCATACCTTGACCCTTTTTGACATTATTCAACACCTTTCCCCACCGTAAGTCAATGCCAAATCCCACGTTGACGCATCGCGGTAATTCATCACAACTATTTGCGCATCAAGCCTTTAAATATATTAATCCTGATCGCTGCCAGAAAAAATACCCGCCCAAAGTCCCTGGTCGGTGATTATTTCCGATATCCTCGCGCCGAGAGATGAGGTGGACTCTGTCGGGATCGGGGTCGCGTGGATGTTGTTGCGCCCACGCAGTGGATCGCAACGGCGAGCGTAAAAGCTCTGTTCTGTTTTTATCCACACTTGAGGCGTTGAGAGTTGAACGTTGAAAAGAACGGCTCGCCGCAGGCAACATCGTGCTTGCGGCGAGCCGCGTGTCGAACATTCGGCTTTTGTTCCCTGTCCGTCGACGCCCCAGTGATCAGCGGATATAGATCGCGAGGCCCGTGCTGCGGAAGTGCGCCGTCACGACGCCATTCGCGTCGCACAAGAACCCCGCCACCCTGTCTTTGCCGAGGTTCACGGCCTTCCAAGCCATATCCCCGAAAGAGGCACCCGCGCCGATCTTCGCGACGACGGCGCTGCCGCCCGTAGGGACGGGATCCTCGCCCGCGCGCCCGAAGTCGGCGACCACCTGCGCGGCCGTGAGATCCGCGAACGTGAGGCCGTTCGTCGCTCCCGCGTCGACGTCGAGCGTGAGCGTGCCAAATGTGCCCGAGAGCGTGCCCGTGCCGGAAAAACGGCTGGCGGCGTCCGTCGTGCCCGCGACGCACCGGACCGTGCCTTCGGCGATCGTGAGACCGCCTCCGTTCGCGATCTTCACCGTAGACGAGGCCAGCGCCGAATAGACCGGCAAATTGTTCACCATCGACACGCTCAGGTCGTTTGTGAAGACGAGCGCCCCCGCCCCAGTCTTCGTGAAGGTGCCCGAACCGCGCAGCGGAATCGCAAGGGCGTGGGAGACGCCCGCCGCCGCCACAAGCTCGCCGCCGCCCGCATCGGCGCGGAAGCAGGTCGTCGCAGGGTTCACCGCCGTCGAGATGCCGCCGTTCAGCGTAAACTGCGCGTAACCGCCGTCGAACGCGACCGCCGCCGCAGTGCTGCCGTTCTGCGCGAGGAAGCGGTGCACCTTCATGCCCCCGCCGTTTGCGAGGACCAGATCGCCCGCCGCGCTGCCGCTCAGGTAGAGGTTCTGCGGGTTCGCCACTTCGATGCGGCCGCCGTCCTCCACGCGCACGTCAAGATTGTAGTTGAAGAACACGCCGCCCGCCGCCGTGCCGGTGGCACGGCGCAACAGGCCGCCCGTGCCGATGCGGACCATCGGTTCCATGCCGCCGGAGGACGGAGCCACAAACTGCCACGTGATGTCCAGCGTGCCGTTCGTGATCGCGAGCGTCGTCTTCGGCGTGTCCGTGTTGCCGCTCTGCTTGCTGTGGCCGACTTCGAGTCCGTTCGCCGTGAGGTTCGCGTTGTCGAGGATCAGCTTCGCGGCGGGGCACCCCATCTTGATCTGCGTATCCATCCGCATGTGGTAGCCGTCGCCGCTGCCCGCGAAGTAGGAGACATCCTTCAGATAAAGCTCCGGCGCCACGGTGGTACTCCAGCCGCTGCCGCCGAGAGAGCTGTGATGTTCCTGCTTCACAATCGAGGAACTCTTACCCTGGCCCTGAACAAGCACTTTGCCGTCCAGCATCGAAAACTGCCCCACGCCGTTCCAGTTCGAGACTTCGCCATTAGACGGCGCGAACGTGCCGCTCACGTCCAAGTTGCTGCCACGGCCCGCCGCACCGCGCACGGAAAGGGAAGTGGTGCCGCCGGGCACGTTAAGCGTAAGCGTGCCCGCGCCCGTCTTGACGATGCCGCCGCCGGCCGTG